>NZ_LR698963.1:1383501-1640197 GCF_902381725.1 Dermabacter jinjuensis
AATGCTCCCGGAGCCAAAAACGCAATGGCCGCAAGCAACGTGGCTTCTTGCGAGCATCGGCGATGCGCACGTGCTTCGCGGGGATTTCGAGACGGCGCACGCGGCGCTCACGACGTGCATGCACTGCCCGGATGCTCTCGGCAATCCGTTCATTCACTTGCGGCTCGGCCAGGCGCAATTCGAGCTCGGTAACGAACCGCGCGCGGCGGATGAGCTCATGCGCGCATACATGGGTGCGGGCCCGGAGATTTTTGCCGACGAAGACCCGAAGTACATCGATTTCTTGGCGAGCAAGGCCACGCATATCGAGCGGCCGCTCAGCTGAACCTCACGAAAACGCGCACCTGTTCGCTGAGGTCGCCGAGGTCGCGGGTCTCAGTGAAGCCCATGGCTTCGTAAAACGAGCGTGTGGCTTGCCCGCAGTCGGTCATGAGCACCTTTTGTCGTACGTCGCTGTAGGGCTCGAACGCGCGCGAAAAGAGCTCGCGCCCGATTCCTTGGCGGTGGTGATTTGGCCTCACGAGAATGTCTTGGAGATAGAGGATGGTAAGTCCGTCGCCGACGATACGGGCGAGCCCCACAAGCTCATCATCAACTCTCGCGGTGACAACCCGAAGGGAGGCACCAATCGCTGCTTTGAGCCGGTCAGGGGTGCGAGTGTAGACCGACCAACCAACGGAATCATAAAGCGAAACAAGCTCTTCTCGCGTGGGCGCGTCATCGATCGCGTAGGTCACGAAATCCATGGGTGCTAGCCTACCGTCGGAAATAGTGAAGCCCCCGCCCACTCGCAGTTACGCGAGCTAGCGGGGGCTTCTTCGAGCGTCAGCTCTTCAGAGCAGCTCAGATGGTGTCGCCCTTGCGGTTGCCCTCGGCGTCAACGCCGTCCACGGCAACCTCTTCGTGCGCAACGTCGGTCGCGACCTTCTCGGTGTCCTGAACGGTGCGGGTGCCCACGCGGACATCCTCGGTTGCAACGGTCTCCTTGTTCACGACGGGGCGCTCCTCGGAGATCGAGACCTCGACCTCGTCCTCGCCGAGGGGAGCGTCGGTTGCGGTGCCGGTCGCGGGGGTGCGCTCGACAACGAACTCTTCGCGCTCAACGGGAACCTCGACGGTCTTCGTCTCGGTGACGACGTGCTTGCGCAGACGCACACGGCCGGTCTCGACCTTTTCGGTACCGACGTTGACCTGCTCCTCGTGGAGCGTGATCTTCTGCTCGTCGTTCACGTCGCCAGCTTCGCGGCGATCCGCATCAGCGGCGTAGTCCTCACGGTTCACGTCGCTAGCGGCATCGCGCTCGCCGGCAGCGCCCGCAACGCCCGCGGTACCGGCAACACCGGCGGTGCCGACGCCTGCTGCGCTCTCGTTGCCGGCGGCATTATTCGCGAGGCCCTGCTGGTTGAGGTCGCGATCCTCGCGGACCTCGCCCGCGTTGGCGGTGGTCTCGGTGCCGTAGCCCGGGTCCTTCACGCCGTAGTAGCGGTAAAGTTCGTTTTCCTGCTCGGGGGTGATCTCGCCGTCCTCGCTGATGTTCGGAGCGTCCTTCACGAAGTCCTTCTCGTAGGGGACGGTGATCTCGTCGCCGCTGAGCTGAGCTTCGTCGAGGGGAATGAAAGTCTCGTTCGAGCCGAAGAGGCCCGTGTTGACGGTGACCCACGAGGGCTCGCCGGTGCTGTTGTGGAGGTAGACCTGGCCGACCGAGCCGATCTTGTTGCCGTCGCGGTCGATAACGGTGGCTTTCTGGAGAGTGTCGATCTGATCGCGGAGGTTCATGGCTTTTGTCCTTTCCTCGTGCTTTGTCCTGTTCAGACTTTCGAGACACTTTGGGAAGCTCGTGAGCATCTCTTGTGGAGCGCTCGGAGCCCTTGCGCCCCAAGCGAGATCCAACTTTCCATGGGTTCCTTGGGGTTATTTCCACGTAGTCTGACCGGCGCGCGAGAGGAACCTTGCTGTGTGCTGGACAAAGCGCTGTGAGCCTGAAAGAGCTATGCGTGTGTTTTTCAGGCTCGAGTGAGAAACAATGGAGAAATGGACTTCATCGTTCGAGATGCACACCCTCACGATGCGTTCGCTGTTAGCGAACTTGCGGCCCGTACTTTTCCTTTGGCTTGTCCTCCGACGCTTGCTCAGGCCCACATCGACGCCTATATTCGCGAGCATCTCACTCCCGAACATTTTGCTGCGCACATCGATCACCCGGAGCACGATGTGCTCGTGGCAACCGTCGGAAGAGCACTTGTGGGCTACGCGCTCCTGCTCTTCGGACCAGATGGCGCCCCCGCACCGAATCTAGGCGTGACGCTCCAGCGCGCGGGGCTCCTCTCCAAGTGCTACGCCGTTCCCGAGGTGCACGGCAAAGGAGTCGCGGCGGCAATCCTCGAAGCCGCCGAGCAACGCGCTCGTGAACGCGGTGTGGAGGGTTTATGGCTCAACGCGAATGCTGATAACCACCGGGCGCAGCGTTTCTACAGCAAGCACGGGTGGGAGCGCGTGGGCGATATCGATTTCGTGGTGGGTGAGGTAGTGCACCACGACCCGGTTTTTCAAAAGCCCGTATTTCAAACGGACGTTTAGCCGAATACGGCGCGCAGGATCACGATGCCGAGGGCCCCGATCGCAGCCGCGGCGGGAAGCGTGATGACCCACGCGAGGGCGATCGGCTTCATGAGATTCCAGTTAGCGGCCTTGTTGATGAGACCGATGCCGAGAATCGCGCCGATGAGGATGTGAGTCGAGGAGACGGGAATGCCGATCATCGAGGCTCCCATCACGACGCCCGCAGCGGAGAGCTCCGCGGCGAAGCCGGAGGCGGGGTGCATCTTCGTGAGGCCCGTACCTACGGTCTTGATGACGTTGCGGCCGATGAACCAAAGACCGCAAACCAAGGCCACGCCGGCGCTCAGCATGAGAGCAGCGGGCACTGTTGCATTAGCGGAGATCGACCCGGTCTTGAGAACATCGAGGACTGCGGCGAACGGGCCGACCGCATTCGCGATGTCGTTGGAACCATGGCTGAAAGCGAACGCCGAGGCGGTAAACACCTGCATCCATGAGAACAAGAGGAAGGTCGAGCGGGAGAGGTCCTCGTTTTTGAGCGTCTTCGCGAAAATAAACACGGCCATCCACACGGCAGCACCCACCATCGCCATGATGAGGATGTTGCCCGCACCGTTGATGTCGAGGTGGAGGTTCTTGAGGCCCTTGAAGAGGAGCATCGAGGAGATCACGATTGAGCCGGCGGCAGCGAGGAGTGGCACCCATGTATCGAGTGCGCGGTGGGCATTGATGTGCTCGGCGCGTTCTTCGATGTCGTGGAGCTCGCGATAGTAATCCGAGTCGAGATCCTCAACGTCGTAATCGGGGTCTGACTGAATCGTAGAGGCATCGCGCGCCATGGCATTCGTGTAGGCGATCTGCTGGATCTCCGTGAGTCGTTCGAAGGCCTTCTTGTGCTTTTCACGGTGCGCGGCGCGGTCGATCTTGAGCTGGCGGAGCTTTTCATCGGCTTCTTCGTTGTACACGAGGATGTACCGCTTGATCGCGCCGAAGAGAATGTAGGCGACGATCCCGCCGAGGAGAGGCGACGCGACCCAGGACAGCGCGATCTTGCCGATCTCGCCCCACTGCACCATCTCGAAACCACCGGTGCCCGTGACGAGTCCGAGCGTCACGGCCGCGCCAACGATGCCGCCGACGATCGAATGGGTCGTCGAGACGGGCCAACCCATCTTTGTTGCGACAAGCAGCCACAGGGCCGCGCCAAGGAGTGCCGACATCATGATGAAGGCGAAGTCGAGTGGTTGAACGGAGAAGGCATCGAGATCGACGATTCCGCTTCGCACAGTCTCAGTGACATCGCCACCAGCGATCACGGCGCCGCTCACTTCGAAGATCGCGGCGACCATGAGTGCCTGCTTCATGCTGAGCGTTCCCGCGCCCACCGACGTGCCGAACGAGTTGGCGACGTCGTTACCGCCGATGTTGAACGCCATGAACAGGCCCACGACGATGGTCGTGATGAGGATGCCCCACGATCCAGTGTCGGTGTAGCCAAGCGCCCAGTAAATGCACAAAATGAGCGTGCCGAGTGTGAGGACACCGAAGGCGAGGTGCCAATTGCGATCGGGGCCAAGGAACTGGCGCTTTGGTTCGAGGACGTCGTGAGACATGAGGAACAATCCTTCGAGGGCGGGGAGTGGACCGCATCATGATGCATCGGCAGAGCAACTGAAAGGTTACGCGCACTTTGCCTTTGGGTGGATATTCCCAGTCTGTTGGCCATGAATTTCACAAAGTACGTGGGGTAGACGGCTGGATTCTGCGCGGGCGAAAGCCGAGGAAGGGGCGATGGCGGCGAGGGGGCACGGTTTTTCTCCTTCTCGGTTGTGCTGTTAGCCATCACGGTGCCTGTGCTGCATGAAACTGCCATGAGGCGAAAATGAAGAAACCTTCATGTACTGGGAGCGCTAGGGTTAGACGGGCGCACGCCCGGCTGTTTCTGGTGCGGGGCCGTTCACATACGAGACGCAGCGAAGAGAGAGAAGGACCCATGCGAGACGAGCGGATGCGGGCTCTCGCAACCGCGGCACGAACCCTCGTGGGGTACGGCCACCTCACGTCGGAGGCAATCTCCGCGGTCGAATCCCTGAGCGCTCGACTCGGCTTGCCGGTACGGTGCATTGTTGAATGGAACCGCGTCGTCCTCGTCGACATCGACGGTCGTGCGCACACGACCGTCCACGTGCGACCCGAGGCGATCAACATGGCGCGCGTTAACGCGACGCTACGAGCTATCGACTCGCTTCCGGCCAGTGGCGACATCGGTGATCGTGAACTCGCGCGGCTCAATTCTCGGCTCGACGAAGCAGCCTCGATTTCGCACGCCCCGCTATGGCTTTTCGTCCTCGCCTGTATCGCCGGTGCGTGGGGTCTCGCTCTCATCTACGGCGCCCGCAGCCCGCTGTCGTACCTGTTGATCGCGCTGGCAGCGGGTATTGGCGGTTGTATGAGGCGATGGCTCGGGGCTCACGGCATCGCCGTGCCGGGCCAGGCGCTTGCGGCTGCCATGCTCGCGGGGATTCTTGGTGGGGTCGCCGATCACCTTGGTATCGCATCGGCAGCCAGACTCGTCGCGGTGTGCCCCGCCATGATTCTTGTGCCGGGCCCACACCTCATCAACGGCGCGCTCGACGTCACGGGAAAGAACGTCACGGTGGGGTGGCATCGCCTCGTGTATGGCGGGATCATCCTCGCCGCGATCAGCGGCGGGCTCGTCGTGGGGCTTCTCCTCGTGGGGAGCGACCTTCCCGTTACTGCTGGTGCCCGTACGCCTTCGCTATGGGTCGATGCGCTCGCGGCAGCGCTCGCCGCGATGGCGTTCAGCGTCTACTTCTCGATGCCGCTTACGCAGGCGGCGTGGCCCATCCTCGTGGGAGGGCTCATCCATGCTGGACGCTGGATTCTCATGGTTTCGTGCGGAGTGAACGTCATTAACGCCGATCTCGCGGCCTGCATTGTCGCGGGACTTGTGCTGAGCGCTGTTGCGCACCGCAAACGCCTGTCATTCGCAGGCGTGGGGTTCGCCGCCATCGTCGCGCTCGTGCCCGGCATTTACCTGTTCCGCGCAGTGGCGGGGATGGTGCAGCTGACGGCGCGCCCCAGCACGGTTGTCGTGGTCGGCATCGCACAGGACTTCTCCACCGCCCTGCTGATTCTCGCCGCGATGACGTTCGGGCTCATCCTCTCTCACGGCTTCATCACGAGGTGGCGCTCGGCCGTGCGATAGGGGCGGTCGCTAGCCCTCGACCTTGCGCTTTGCCTCGCGCAATAGCGATGCATATTCGTGTGCGCTCATTGACACTTCCGGCATGTTGCGAAGGCCGTAGCGGGCCTTGCCGTCGGCATCGTGCTCGAACTTCCACGCGAGGGGAAAGCCCGCACGGGCAGCCTTGCGGCGCGGCCAGGCGAGGACACCGGGGATGACGCGTTCACTCTTGAGTCCGAGCGCGGCCACAATCTCGGGCGCTCCGAGCGTGTTCGGCGCAGCGTCCATGAAAAGCGTGAAAATATCGCGCTCGTTTCGTTTGAGGGAACGCCACCACTCGACGGCGCAGTCGAGAAGGTCGTGATCGCTTGAGGTGGGCGCAGCGGCAGCGGCGCTGCGGCGCGGGCTTTCCGGCTCAGGGGGTGTGCGGTCCGACGCCGGTTGCGCCTCGTCTTTGCCTCGGTTGACGGCGCGCTCGCCGCTGGGGCGCGTTTCCGCAAGGCCCCCGTCTTCCGTCGCGGGCCTCTCGTGCGCGTCGTCGTTCGCTTTGGGCAGGGCCGTCTCGCTTTCCGCGAGCCACGTGCCAAAACGCGTGTAGAAATCGGCGAGCCGATCTTCGGGGACGAGAACCTTCACCTCATGCATGACCATAGGGTAATTCTAGGCCGCCCCAAACGGCGCCGTGCCTTTTCGCTGCCGTGTCCCTATGCGCGTGGCGCCGCGTTTTTAGGAGCCACCACCCGGTCGAGAACGGCGAGCAGCGCAGGCAGGATCCCCACGATCAGGATGATGGCCGCAAACGCCCCGATCGCGATGGTTCGACAGATCTGGGCAACCGTCGGATTTGAGAACAGAAAACCGATCACGCCCGTCACCAGCACCATGATGAGACCGGAGGTGAGGATCGTGTGAATCGAACCGTCGTAGGCGCGCGCGAGCGATTCTCGCACCCCGTGTTCCTGCCGTGCCTCCCGGTAATACGTCGTGAGGACGATCGCGTAATCGATCGTGGCTCCCATCAAAATGCACTGCACGATGAGCATCGCGAGGTAGTACATGCTGTATCCCTGGAGCCCGACGGTGCTCACCGTAATAAAGACGCCCACCTGCACAAGCAGTACAAGAATCGCAGGCACGGCGATCGAGCGGAACGTGAGCGCCACAATGATGAATATTGCGGCCGCCGTGAAAAGTGCGATCTTCACATTTTCCGCGCCGAATCCCTCGCGCATTTCGTACACCATGGCTGAATCTCCCACGAAGAAATGCTCACCGGGTACCTTGGCGTCTGCGAGATCGACGAGATTCTCGACGAATGCGAGAGTTTCCGGGCTTTCCTTGGGGTAGTCAGTACGGATAATTAAACGCGAGAACTCGGTTCCCACGAATCGCGCGCGAACATCAGCGATGTCTGCGGCGGCGCTTTCGAGTTGAGAAACTTGTTCAGTGCTCAACTGCCCCTCAAATCGCCCGCCCTGCCCGGACTCTTCGAGCATGAAGTGCACGAGGTCATCGAGTGACATCGTCCAGGACGGATCCGATTCGTGTAGCGCGCGGTGCAGCACGAAGAGCTGAGTGAGATCGTCCTCGTCGATAGGAATCGCATCGCTCGTGCCGCCTGAATAATCGCCCTCGCTCCCGCGCCCCTTCATGCTTTTGAGCACCGACGCTAGCTGCTTCGGGGTGAACTCGCGGCCGAGAACGTCACCGGGCACCTGACCTGAATCGAGTGCGCGCTCGAGGGCGCCGACTCCTTCAATCCGGCTGATGCCGCCCGACGTGAAAGACCCGAGTTCTCCCTTCTGACTGAGGTTTTCAGCCTCGCGAGCGGCAGCCACGAATTCTTGTAGCGTCATGGTTCCCGCCTGTCCGTCGTGGTAGGCGAAATACACCATCGAGAGGGCCGTGTCGTTGAGGGCCAAGGAGCCGTCGGAACCGTCTTTGTTCCCACTCGCGTTCCCAGAGTCGTGCGAGTCCTCAAATTCCTCCAAGGTGCGTTTCATCTCGCCCTTCGTGAGCGGCTCCCCGACGGTGGTGGGGTAGCCCATCACGCTTATCGCGTGCGGATCGCGCTTTACAGCATCGGCAATCTCATGGATGTGCTCAGCATTCGAATTGAGATAGACGAGCACGATGTCGTTATCGGGGGTGAAATGCTCGGCGACCGGGTCGGGGGTCGAAAGCGTGTACGCCGTCTCCGTACGGGACTGGAGGAACGCGGATCCCGCAAGGATAGCGACGAACACAGCGAGAACGACCCACCGTGCAGCGTGCTCGAGCCGAGCGAGCACGCCCAAGCGGGGGCTGAGGAACGGTTTTGGCGTGCGCGCTATCAAGGAGTCGCACATGACAAGGAATGCGGGAAGGACCGTGAAAACGGTCAGCATCGAAATCGCCACGCCCTTGGCAAGGACGATGCCAAGATCGGCGCCCACCTTGAAGCTCATGAAGACGAGCATGAGGAGGCCGACGATGGTCGTAATCGATGCCGAGGCGATTGCGCTGAAGGCTTTGGGCAAGGCTCGGCGCATGGCGATTGCGCTCGCATCTGGTACGGAGTCCGCACCGTGGCTTTTCTGCGCGGCGCGTTCCTGCCGATATCGATTGGCGAGGATGATCGAGTAATCCATCGACAAGACGAGCTGGAGGATAGCGGCAATCGAAAACGTCACTTCGGCGATTTCGCCAAGGACAACGTTGGATCCCATGTTGAGGAGCACGGCGATGCCAATCGTCGCGAGGTAGAGCAAAGGCTCGATCCACGATGCACTCATCGCGATAAGGATCGCGGCGAGCAGAGCGACAGCTATAGCCGCGATCCACAGGGGAAGCTCACCGCTCGTCGACGGATTATCGCTCGTGAAGGTGAGGGAGTGCCCGTTCAGGCCGGACTCGCTCAGTGCGGAGAGTTCCTCGGCAAGGGACGTCGCCGCAGGGTCTGCGTAGTCGGATTCGGAGGAGACGACGAAGAGCGTGTGGTCACCGTTGATGTATCGGGCTGGGTCGCCATCGGCAGGAGTGGCATTGGTTGACGATGTGACGTGGTGAACCCCATCGAGCTTCTCGAGGGCAGCGAGGGCCTCTTTGCGCTCCGAGTCGTCAGCGAGTCCATCCACCATGACCCGAAACGTCGAAAGATCGGGGTCATCGAACTGATCTGTGAGGACTTCGGTTCCGGCGCGCATCGGTGATGCGGACGGCAGATACTTCGCCATGTCGGCATTCACGCCGACGAAGGGAATCAACGCTCCAAAGAACACCGCGCACAACGCCGCAAGGGCGACGATGAGGTGCCGCGCACGCACGATGAGAGACGCACAATAATCAAGCATCGCGGCTCCTGCTGTCTTCACATGCGAGGTGCCTACCAAAAGGGTGGGCGGCTGTATCGAAGTCGTTACTAGTGTACGCACCCGGCAGCAGCGTTTCGAAGACGCGGAATTTCGCCCCTAGAATGGAGCCACGACCGGTTGGCCCCGAGGGTCCGACGGGGGAGAAGACAACGAACACACCACCGGAACAACCGGTGCGATCCGGAAAAGCCGGGGAAACGAGGACGCCGTGACAGGGGCCTACCACGCCGATTCAAGCGATCTGCAGGTGAAGGAGGTCCTCACGTGGGAGACCTTCGGCACCGCGAGCCGTGAACTTGCACAAACCATCATTGATTCGGACTTCGAGCCCGAGATCATCATCGCCGTTGCGCGCGGCGGCCTGCTCCCGGCGGGGTCCCTCGCATACGCTCTGGGACTCAAACTTGCCGACGCTATCAACGTCGAGTTTTACACCGACGTTCACGAGACCCTTCCCGATCCAGTTCTCCTCGCGCCGCTGCTTGACACCGAGGCTATTGAAGGCAAGCGCCTGCTCGTCGTCGACGATGTTGCCGATTCCGGCCGTACCCTCGCGCTTGTCCTCGAGCTTCTCGAGGCTCAAGGCGCCGAGGCGCGCTCCGCGGTCCTGTACTCGAAGCCGACGTCGGTCGTCGAGCCTCATTTCGTCTGGAAACATACCGCCGACTGGATCGTGTTCCCCTGGTCGGCTGAACCGCCCGTCACTCCCACGGAAAAGTAAGCGGCCGGCCCCGCTGGCGCTAGTGGGCCTTCTTCCCCCACGGGGTCAGTGCCCACACGCCGGCCACGACGGCGCCCCACGCGAGCCCGAACACCAGGGCGCACAGCGTATCGACGAGCCAGGCGAGCACTCCGCCCACGCCCGCGATCGCCTCGACGCCCTCGGCGAGGTGGTGCACGAGCGCGTACGGTGCGTGCAGCCCGAGCTCATCGAGCCCCGTGAGCATGATGTGACCGCCAACCCACAGCATGGCGAACATTCCGACGTAGCTGATGATGGTCATGACGACAGGCATTGCCCGCACGAGCCATGCGCCGAACGTCTTCGCGGCGCCTGAATCTCGTTTCGTGAGCGCGAGCCCAACGTCGTCCATCTTGACGAGCAGCCCCACGACCCCGTAAACGGCGAGCGTGATGACAATCGCGACGACCACGAGGATGAGGGCGCGATCCACGAGGGGCTGGTCAGCGACCTCGTTGAGCGAGATCACCATAATTTCTGCGGAGAGAATGAAATCGGTGCGCACGGCCCCCGATACAACCTTCTTTTCCGCATCCTCTCCCTGCACAACGGAAGGCTCGGCTTCTTTCGCTTCCTTGTTGCCGGTGACAAGCTCCCAAATCTTATGGGCACCTTCGAAGCACAAGTAGGTGCCTCCCAGCATGAGTAGCGGCGTGAGGACCCACGGCGCAAACTGCGAAAGAAGGAGCGCGAACACGAGGATGATGGCCTTGTTGAGCAAGGAACCCTTCGTGATTTTCCAAATGATCGGCAGCTCCCGCTTGGGATTGACTCCGCGTACGTATTGCGGAGCTACGGCTGCGTCGTCAACGACGACTCCCGCTGCCTTTGCGCTGACCTTCATGGACGCGGCGGCAACATCGTCGGCATTGGCCGCGGCCATGCGCGCGAGGGCGGCGATATCGTCGAGCAGTGCGGCAAAGCCAATGGCCATAAGGAAAAACCTTCCGGTGCGCGCGTCGAGGGCGCTCCCATTTTATGGGTATCCGCGCGGTGAATCCCGCCACCACAACTTGGAGGAGACTCGCGTCTTTTCCTAGAGTGTTGGGCGCTGCGCGGGTCAACATCCGTGAGCCCAGGCACCTGACGTGTCTGCCGCATAACGATGAAGGGGTGTGCCGTGTCGGCTGTTCCTCCTACCGTGACAGGCTCTATTCCCGCGATTAACCCGGAGGTCGATCCGTCGACCCTCCCCGAGGCAGCACCGAACAGCGAGCCGGAGAGCTCGAATTGGATCGCGGTGGTCGCGCTGGCTCTCGGGATCTTCACGCTTATCACCATCGAAGAGCTTCCCATCGGCGTGCTCACGCTTATCTCCAACGACCTCGGTGTGAGCCGAGGAACCGTCGGGCTCGCCGTGACACTTCCCGGCGTGATCGCGGGCGTTGTGGCCCTACTCGTGCCGAGCGTGACTCGCCCCTTGAACCGTAAGACCGTGCTGCTACTCGCTCTTCTCTCGGTAGTCGTGAGTTGCACGATTTCCTTCTTCTCCACCTCGTGGCCGCTCTTTCTTGCCTCGCGCATTTTCACCGGGATTGCAATCGGGATGAACTGGCCCGTGCTTCCGCTCGTCGCGATTGGCCAGGTAAAAAAAGAGGACCGCACGACTGCGCTGACCATTGCGTTTGCCGGGAACGGGAGCGCGCTCGTGCTTGGACTGCCTCTCGCAACGTGGCTCGGAACGATGCTCGGGTGGCGCGGCGCGTTCGCTGCCACGGGTATTCTCGCCCTCGTCGTGGGCCTCATGATGGTCGCAATGGTCAGGCCCGTGCAGTCGGCCGCGGTGGAAACCGTGCGCTCGACCCTCGGTGCTGTGAAGATCCGCGGCGTGCGCTACGCATTTGTGCTGACGCTCATTATCGTGACGGGCCAGTTCGTCTCGTACAGCTACGTGAGTCCGATCCTTCAAGACTTCGCCCACGTCGATCTCGAAAAGATCAGCATGTACCTGCTGCTTTACGGGGCGCTCGGCCTCATCGGGAACTTCGCCGCCGGCCCGCTCATCAAACGCTCTGCTGCCTTGGCGGTTCTTGTCCTTGCGGTGGGTACGGCGCTTTCGCTCATCCTCGTCGCGACCGTGATGTCCGCCCCCGTCAATGCTCTCGTCATCATCGCTGTGTGGGGCTTTTTTGGCGGCATGGCCTCGGTGTCGATTCAGTCGCTCGTCAACGCCGAGGCGGGGGATCGAGTTGAGGCAGGCACCGCTCTCAATAGCGCGGCATTCAACATTTCGATCGGTGGGGGTGCGATCATTGGCGGCCTCATCGTGGACAGCGCCGGGCTCCGCGCGGCGGTCTGGGTGTCGACGGCTGCCGTCGCCCTCGGTGCCCTCATCGTGACGCGCTTCATCGCACTCACGCACAGGCGAGCCTCTAGGTAAGTATGAGTCAGGGAGGGCCCCTCGCCGCTTCCTAGACTGAAGGTATGGCCAAAAAGGACAAGAAGAGCAAAAAGAGCACTGAGAACGCTCAGGCGCCCGTGCGTGAACAGCGCGAACAGATCGTTCTCGATCAGGCGAAGAAACACCTGAAGGTAAGTGATGCTGCACTCGACATCGTCGAGGACGGTACCTATGTTGACGCGCGCCCACGCGGGCACGAGCTCCCGCTCGACCTCGAGGGCTTCACTTCCGTGCGCGACCTCTCGACGAAGGCGCGGCTCGAGTTTGGCGGCGACAAGCAGGACGGCAAAGCAATCCTCGCCGCCCGCAGCGCGTACCTCAGTGAGCTCCAGGAGCGACTGTGGGCCGAGCATCGCGACCAAGAAAATGGCCGCCGCGTCCTTCTCGTGATCCAGGGCATGGACACTGCCGGCAAGGGCGGAATTGTGCGTCACGTGGTGGGCGCTGTTGACCCGCAGGGCGTGCGAATCAAAGGTTTCAAGGCCCCAACGGCAACGGAGAAGAATCGCCACTTCCTGTGGCGTATTCGTCGAGCGCTTCCCGAGCCGGGCTTCATCGGCGTGTTCGATCGATCGCACTACGAGGACGTGCTCATCCACCGCGTCCACGGGTGGGCAGACGACAAGACTCTCGCGAAGCGCTACAGCGACATCAACAGGTTTGAAAAGCAACTCGTCGAAGAACGGGGCTACGAGGTCGTGAAGGTCATGCTGCACATCTCCAAGGAGGAGCAGTGGGAGAGGCTCTACGAGCGTCTCGAACGCGAAGATAAGCACTGGAAGTTCAACATGGGCGACCTCGACGAACGTGAGCATTGGGATGCATACATGGATGCGTACGACGCTGCGATCCGCGAGACGCACAAGGCGTGGGCTCCGTGGCACGTCGTTCCCGCGGATCGAAAGTGGTACGCGCGGCTGGCTGTTCAGCAGCTTCTGACCGATGCGCTCGAACGCATCGCCCCCGCTTATCCGAAAGCTGACTTTGATGTGAAGAAGGCCATTGAGCGTATGAAAGCGGAGAGGGCGTAGGCGTGTCAGGGTGCGCCGCTTTCTGGCAACGGTCAGATGGCGGTTCTACTGTACGAGTCGTAGCAGGGCCGCATGTCGCGGCCGGACATAGCGATGAAAGAAGGAATGACGATGGCAGAAGTCACCATTGAAGGCGCAACCGTGTCGACGAACGGGGAGCTCCCCAAGGTTGGCGATCAGCTTCCCGCGTTCACCCTTGCAGACGCCGAGCTGAAAGACGTCACTCTTGACGACTTCGCCGGCAAGCGCATTGTGCTGAACATTTTCCCTTCGGTTGACACGCCCACGTGCCAGGCGCAGCTGCGCACGTTCAACAAGAAGGCCTCCTCGCTCGACAACACCGTCGTGATCGGTGTGTCGGTTGATCTTCCGTTCGCGCAGGAGCGTTTCTGCGGCGCGGAGGGCCTCGATGACGTCCACACGTTCTCGGCTTTCCGTTCGAGCTTCGGCAAGGACTACGGCGTGGTGCTGTCCGACGGCGAGTTCGCCGGCCTGTTCGCTCGTGCCGTGCTCGTCGCCGACGAAACCGGCAAGGTTGTGCACTCGCAGCTCGTGCCGAGTGTCGATGACGAGCCCGACTACGAGGCTGCACTCGCGGCTCTCTGATTTCGCGACAGTACGAAAGCGCCCCGGTGTGTGCCGGGGCGCTTTCGTATGTGGGGCTGATAGCCGCTGTACGGCCTTACGGATTCGTGAGCCACGAGACAGCCTTAACGGTTTCTTGACTCATGGGGCCAGGTTAGACTCGTCGGTCGTGATGACAACTCACGCCCGTTCACAAGGTATTTTTGCACTGTCCGTCGCCGCCCTCGGCGTTGTTTTCGGAGACATCGGCACTTCGCCGATTTACGCATTCCAAGCGCTTTTCACAGAGGCCGACGGCCACCCGCTTCCCCCTGATCCCCAGCATATTTTTGGTGCGTTGTCCCTCGTGCTGTGGGCAGTCACCTTCACGGTCTCCATTAAGTACGTAGGTGTGCTCCTTCGTGCCGATAACGACGGTGAGGGAGGCGAGCTCTCGCTCACGGCGCTTCTGACATCCGTCCTGTCGAGCGCGCGCACGCGAGGTCTGCTCGGCGCGGTAATGGTGCTCGGGATGTGCGCGGCGGGTTTGTTTTACGGCGATTCGCTCATCACCCCGGCCATCTCGATTCTGTCGGCTGTGGAGGGACTCGAAGAGGCGTCTCCCGCCCTCGGCCCGCTCGTCGTGCCAATCGCGCTCGTGCTCGTGCTTGCCTTGTTCAGTATTCAGCGGTGGGGGACGGGCGTCGTGGGCCGCGCGTTCGGGCCCGTCATGATCGTGTGGTTCCTTGTGATCGCGACCTTCGGCGTGCTGTCGATCGTGAAGACTCCGGAAATCATCGGGGCGCTTTCCCCGCATCACGCTCTCGGTTTTATCGTGACGGAACCGCTCTTGGCCTTCTTCGCTCTCGGCGCTGTTGTGCTGACGGTGACGGGAGCAGAAGCCCTGTATGCGGATATGGGGCACTTTGGTCGAGGACCGATCGCGAGGGCATGGTTTGCGCTCGTCTTCCCGTGCCTCGCACTGAACTATCTGGGGCAAGGAGCGCTCGTTCTGCGCGAACGCAGCGCGAGCCACCCGTTCTACGATCTCGTCCCGCACAACCTTCAATTCCCCGTGGTGATTCTTGCGACCCTCGCGACGATCATTGCCTCGCAGGCCGTGATCGCGGGGGCGTTTAGCGTGTCGATGCAGGCCCAGCGGCTGGGGTTGCTTCCGCGCCTCACGCATACGTATACGAGCGAGCACAAGGGGCAGGTGTATGTGCCCGGTGTGAACTGGCTACTGTGCGTGGGGGCACTCGTGCTCATCCTCGCCTTTCGCTCCTCGCAGGGGCTCTCGAGCGCGTACGGCATCGCCGTTTCGGGATCGTTCCTCCTCTCGACTGCCCTCTTGTTCCTCTACCTCCGCTACGTGCGAAAGTGGGCACTGTGGAAGGTAATCGTCGTGGCCGCGTTCTTTGCGAGCGCCGAGCTCTTCCTGTTTGCGGCCAACGCCGCGAAAGTATTCACGGGAGGGTGGATTCCCCTCGTCGTATCGGCGCTGTGCATCGCGACGATGCACGTGTGGCGCTTTGGCGCCAATCGCCTTCGTGAGCGCCGCCGGGACCTGTGCGGAACGTGGGAGGAATTCGTGGCGCGCACGGAAAAGAAGCAGCTCCAAAAGCTCCCGGGAACCGTCGTGTACCTCCACCAGGATGTCCATACGCCGCCGCTCGCGCTTCTCACGCAAACGCGCGTGAATCGCGCCATCCACTCGCGCGTCGTGATTGCTGAGGTGACGACCGAGCCTGTTCCACGCGTGAACGCGGAAGATCGCATCAAGATTCTGGACGTCCCGGGCGTGCCCGACGGCGTCGAATGCGTGAACGTCCACTTCGGCTTCAAGGAACACCTGGATGTGCCGAAAGCGATGCGTCTTCTCGCCTCGTGCCCCGATGCGAGCGAGCGTTGGAGCAATCAGCGTCTCAAGTCCACGTGGTTCGTGACAGCGCGCGCCAACCTCGTGCTTGCGCCCGCGACGTTCCTGACGCTCGTCGCGAAGAAAGTGTTCCGCGTGATGTTCAAAAACCAGGCACGCGCAAGCGACCACTTCCACTTGCCGGTTGCGCGTTCGATGGGCGTCGAAACCGACCTGCGCTTCTAGGGAGGTCGGAGGCGGGCGCGTTAGCGCGCCGCGAGCTGGTCGATGATCGCGTTGAGCGTGGCTGAAGGGCGCATGACCGCTGCTGTCGATTCAGGATCGGGCCGGTAATAACCACCGATCTCGGCCTTCGTGCCCTGAACCGCGAGAAGCTCGCGCTCGATGTCAGCGGCGGACTCATCAAGCTCGCTCGCGACGGGCGTAAACGTGCGCGCGAGCGCACTGCTGTCGCTTTGTGAAGCGAGCTCACGCGCCCAGTACAGTGCGAGGTAGAAGTGCGAGCCTCGATTGTCGGTGCCGCCGAGGCGCCGCTCGGGTGACTTGCCTTCGGTGAGCAACGTTTCGGTTGCGCGCTCGAGGGTATCCGCGAGCACCTCGGCATCGTGATTGTCGTCGCGGCGCGCAAGATGCCGCAGCGATTCGGCGAGCGCGAGGAATTCCCCGAGAGAGTCCCACCGTAGGTAGTTTTCCGTCACGAGCTGCTGGACGTGTTTCGGAGCGGAGCCGCCCGCTCCCGTCTCGAAGAGCCCGCCGCCCGCCATGAGGGGCACAACCGAGAGCATTTTGGCGCTGGTGCCGAGCTCCATGATGGGGAAGAGGTCGGTCAGGTAATCGCGCAGAACGTTGCCGGTGACCGAGATCGTGTCGAGTCCGTCGCGCGTCCGCGCGAGAGTCTCCCACATGGCCTCGACGGGGCTGAGCACGCGGATGTCGAGGCCGTCGGTGTCCTCGTCGGCGAGGGCGCGCTCGACCTTCGCCGCAATTTCGCGATCGTGGGCCCGCTCCGGGTCAAGCCAGAAGAAGGCGGGTGTTTCGCTCAGGCGGGAACGACGCACAGCGAGCGCGACCCAGTCGCGCACGGGTGCATCCTTCGTGTGGCACGCGCGGAAAATATCGCCGGCCTGGACGGCGTGCGATGTCAGCGCCGCATCGTGGCACCCGCACGTCGAGCGGATCTCGATTCGCCCGTCTGCGGGGGCGATGAAAGTCTTGTCGTGGCTGCCGTATTCTTCGGCTTTTTCCGCCATGAGGCCGACGTTTGGCACGGTTCCCATGCGCGTCGGATCGAAGGCACCGTGGAGGCGACAGTCGTCGATCACAACCTGGTAGATGGGGGCATAGGAGCTATCGGGAATGACGGCAAGCGTGTCGTGCAGGGCGCCGTCGGACCCCCACATTTTTCCGCCCGTGCGGATCATCGCGGGCATGCTCGCATCCACGATGACGTCGCTCGGCACGTGAAGGTTCGTGATGCCGCGATCCGAGTCGACCATCGCGAGCTTGGGGCCTTCGGCGAGGCGGTCATTCACGAGCGTGCGAATCGCTTCGGCGGTTTCGGCATCGAGCGCCTCGAGGCCCGAGAGGATCGCGCCGAGACCGTTGTTCGCCGAGAGCCCCGCATCCTCGAGTTTTGCCCCGAACCGCGTGAAGACCTCGGGGAAGAATGCGCGCACCGCGTGACCGAAGATGACGGGGTCACTGACCTTCATCATCGTGGCCTTGAGGTGGAGCGAGAATAGAACGTCGTGCTCGCGGGCGTTATCGATCTGAGCGGTGAGGAATTGCTCGAGAGCACCGATGCTCATGACGCTCGCGTCAATAATGTCGCCGTCTTCGGCGGCCACGGTGTCTTTGAGGATTGTTTCGGTGCCGTCGGTGGCGACGTGGACGATCTGGAAGGTTGTGTCGCCGTGAACGACGAAGCTTCGTTCGCTCGAGCGGAAGTCGCCCTCGCTCATGGTGGCGACCTCGGTGCGCGAGTGAGTACTCCACTCGCCCATGCGATGCGGGTGGGCCTTCGCGAAATTCTTGACCGCGCGCGGCGCGCGGCGGTCAGAATTTCCTTCGCGGAGCACCGGATTGACGGCGGAGCCTTTGACGGCGTCGTATCGCGCACGGATGTCGAGTTCGGTGTCGGTTTCGGGGCTATCCGGGTAGTCGGGGAGGTCGTAACCGCGTGCCTGAAGTTCGGCGATTACGGCTTTGAGCTGCGGAACCGAGGCCGAAATGTTGGGAAGCTTGATGATGTTCGCCTCTGCGGTGCGAGCGAGGGCGCCGAGCTCGGCGAGAGCGTCACGTTCGCGTTGGTCCTCGGGGAGGCGGTCCGCGAATGCGGCGAGGATGCGAGCTGCGAGTGAAATATCGCGGGTTTCGATGTCGACGCCGGCCTTCGAGGCGAAGCCACGCACGATTGGTAGGAGCGAGGCGGTCGCAAGCATGGGGGCTTCGTCGGTGATGGTGTACATGATGGCGGACATCAGCTTCTCCTCGCGGTGATGGTCACGAACTTCTCAAACGTACCAGGCGGCGGCGGGGTGCAAACCTCGCGCTCAGCCGGCGAGCGCCCATAGGCTCGCGGCCATGACAAGCGCACCGACACCGCACCACGTGAGGGTTCGCGCGAGCCGGGTGTGCGTGTAGGCGAGGGGGAGGAGCTCGAGCGCGCTGATCGCGATCATCACCCCTGCGATGAGGGGGTTTGCCCATTCGAGGTTCGCGGCGTGCCCCGTGGCGGTGAGGAGCCCGTAGAGCGCGAGGGCTCCGACCGGTTCGGACAGCCCCGAGAGCGCTGTCGCGGCGATGGCCTTCGTGCGTGACCCGGTCGCGTGGAGGATGGGGGCGGCCACGGCGACGCCTTCGGGAACGTTATGCAGCGCGATCGCGGCCGCAAGCGGGAGTGCGAAGACGGTGTCTTGCAGGGCACTTGAGAAGGTCGCGAACCCTTCGGGAATGTTGTGCGCGGTGAGTGCGAGAGCCGTGATGAGGCCCGTGCGCAAAAGCGCTCGTGCACTTGAGGAGTCCGACGGTTGCGGCGCCTCCCTAGCGCTCGTGACCGCACGGCGCTCCCACGCTCGCGAAGCAAGGTCGAGGGCGCCCACAATGACGAGGCCGGCAACGCAGTAAAGGGTGGTCGTGCCAGCTCCGAGCACACCGATCGAGTGGGGGAGGAGCTCGAGAGCACTGACGGTGAGCATCGCACCTGCGGCGAACGCGAGAGCCGCGCCTAGGGCTTTCGGTTCGCGGGCACGCTCACTCAAGGCTATGAGAGAGCCGAGGATCGTGGCGAGCCCGGCAATTGTGGTGAGGGCGAGCGCGGTCAGCATGTTAAGAATTATTATCAAAAAGCGGGACTGGGGCGCAAATGCGCGGCGTTCCTACCCAAAAAGGACGCGAACCTCGTCCCATCTGGACCTGGGCACGCGCTTTACCGAGTCGATTGCCTCGGTGAGCGGCTCGTTCACGATGTCGGTCCCGCGCAGTGAAACCATGCGACCAAAACCGCCTTCGTGCACGAGGTCGATTGCGGCCATGCCAAATCGGGTCGCGAGGACGCGGTCGTACGCATTCGGTTCGCCGCCGCGCTGGATGTGTCCGAGCACGGTCGCGCGGGTTTCGATACCCGTGGCTTCTTCGATATAGGGGGCGAGGCGCTGGGCGACGCCGCCGAGGATCGGTCGGCCAAATTCGTCCATCTCGTAGTCCATGAAGTCTGCCGGCGCGTCCTTCGGAACGAACCCCTCGGCGACGACGACGAGTGGGGAGCGGCGCTTTGAGCGTGCAGCGCGCTGCGCAACGTACTCGCAGATTTCGTCGATCGTGAGCGGGAATTCGGGGATGCAGATGACATGCGCGCCTGCAGCCATACCCGAGTGGAGCGCGATCCAGCCGACGCTGCGCCCCATGACCTCGGCGACCATGCATCGGTGGTGGCTGTTGCCGGTCATACGCAAGCGGTCGAGGTTCTCGGTTGCGATATCAACGGCGGTATTGAAGCCGAACGTGTAGTCCGTGGCGTCGAGGTCGTTATCCACTGTTTTCGGGACGCCGACCACGGGGATGCCGGCCTCTGCGAGGCGATTGGCCGTGAACAGTGTTCCGTCGCCACCGATAGCGATGAGGGCGTCCACATCGTGGTCCTCGAGAACTTTGCGCACACCCTCGGCGCCCCCTCCGTCCTCGTGAAAGGGGTTGACGCGCGAGGTGCCGAGGATCGTTCCGCCCTGACGGCCGATGCCGCGCACAAGGCGCCGAGGGATCGGGATGAATTCGTTGTCGCGTACTCCCTTCCAGCCGTCGAGATAGCCCACGAATTCATCTTCGTAAATGGAATCTCCCTTGAGGACTGCTCCGCGGATGACCGCGTTGAGTCCCGGGCAGTCGCCGCCAGAAGTCAGAATGCCGACCTTCATGCCACTCTCCTTCGGTTATGTCTTGCGCCACGTCCATCCTAGAGACAAAGTCGCGGGACTTCGTGGGAATCCCGCTAGGCGGACCGACTGCCGAGCCGCAACGGCGTTGGATTGCATAGGGGTTGTGGGGGTTACCCACTTGTCAAAGAAAACGGGACCCCGCCTCGGCGAGGTCCCGTTTTCTTAAGCGCGCAATTTAGGCGCGGTGCGCGCGGTAGTACTCGATGAGCTGACGCGTCGAGGAATCCTGCTCGGCGAGAACCGACTCGTCGCCCGCGACGGCGCTCGTCAACTGCTTCGCGAGCTGCTTGCCGAGCTCAACGCCCCACTGATCGAAGCTGTTGATGCCCCACACTGCGCCCTGCACGAAGGTGATGTGCTCGTACAGCGCGATCAGCTGGCCGAGGACGCTCGGAGTGAGAGCGCTCGCCATGATCGAGGTGGTCGGACGGTCGCCTGAGAACACGCGTGCGGGAACAAGCGCGCCGGTCGTCCCCTCGGCCTCAACTTCCTCTGCGGTCTTGCCGAAGGCGAGCGCTTTGGTCTGCGCGAAGAAGTTCGCGAGGAAGAGCTCATGGACGTCGGTATCGCCGTCCTTGAGTGCGTAGGTGGGATTAGCAAACGCAATGAAATCCGCGGGAATGAGGCGCGTACCCTGGTGGATGAGCTGGTAGAAGGCGTGCTGACCATTCGTGCCGGGCTCGCCCCAGAAGATCTCGCCGGTCTCCGCAGTCACGGCTGAGCCGTCGTAACACACGGACTTGCCGTTGGACTCCATCGTGAGCTGCTGGAGGTAGGCGGGGAAGCGATGAAGGAATTGGCTGTAGGGAAGAACCGCGTGAGTCTCGGCGCCGAGGAAGTTCACGTTCCACACGTTCACGAGCCCCATGAGCAAAGGCACGTTTTCCTCGGGAGCTGCTGTGCGGAAATGCTCGTCCATCGCGTGGAAACCGCCGAGGAACTCTTCGAAGGCCTCGGGGCCGAACACGACGGCGAGGATCGTGCCGATCGCCGAATCGACCGAGTAGCGACCGCCCACCCAGCTCCAGAACCCGAAGGCGTTGGCCGGGTCAATACCGAATTCCTCGACCTTGTCGAGTGCGGTCGAGACGGCCACGAAGTGCTTCGCGACGGCTTCGGCATCCTGTGATTCAGCGACGCCCGCGGCGTGCAGGCCGTCGAGCAGCCACGCGCGCACGAGCTTCGCATTCGTGATCGTTTCGAGCGTCGTGAACGTCTTCGACGCGACGATCACGAGGGTTGTTTCGGGATCGAGGTCGCGCGTCGTCTCGCCCACGTCGGTCGGATCAATGTTCGAGATGAAGCGTGCCTCAATCCCCGCATCCGCGAGCGGGCGCAGTGCCTCGTACACCATCACGGGGCCGAGGTCGGAGCCGCCGATGCCAACGTTGATGACGGTCTCGATCTTCTTACCCGTAACGCCGGTCCACTCGCCGCTGCGAACCTTATTCGCAAACTCATAGATGCGTTCGAGGACCTCGCGCACATCGGCATCGACATTCTGGCCGTCGACGTCGAGGGCGGGGGATGCCCCCTTCGGGCGTCGAAGCGCGGTGTGTAAAACGGCGCGGTCCTCGGTCGTGTTGATGTGCGCGCCCGTGAACATGTCGTCGCGGCGCTTGCACACGCCCGTCTCGTTTGCGAGATCGAGAAGGAGTCCGACGGTTTCTTCGGATACAAGGTTCTTCGAGAGATCAACGAACAGATCCGCCGCCTCAAAACTCAGCTTCTTGGCGCGATCGGGATCTTCGGCGAACGCTTCGCGCAGGCCTTTGTCGAGCATGCCGTCGTGCTCTTCGAGGCGTTGCCAGGCCTCGGTAGTCGTCGGATCAACGGGGGCGGGGGAGAGATTGCTGTTTTCACTCATGTTTCCATTGTGATCCCTCACCCTGTGAGGCAGATTTCTATTCGTCACGCGAGAAGGCTCACGCAGCCGATAAGGGGCCCGGACGCGTTACCATGAATCGGGCGCGCGTGGGCCAGGCAAGCGTCGGACCCCCACACCTCACGAGACTTCCGCCGATCCCGAACAGATAAGGCTCCTATGACCATTCAGCACCGCTCCGATCTTCGAAACGTCGCGATCGTCGCCCACGTCGATCACGGCAAAACGACCCTCGTGGACGCCATGCTCCGCCAGGGCGGCGCGTTCGGCGAACGCGACAAAGTTGACGAGCGTGCGATGGACTCCGGTGACCTCGAGCGCGAAAAGGGCATCACCATCCTCGCGAAGAACACCGCGATCCACTATTCGGGGCCGACGGCAGCCGAGATCGGGCACCCCGAGGGCATTACGATCAACGTGATCGACACCCCCGGGCACGCCGACTTCGGCGGCGAGGTAGAGCGCGGCCTGTCCATGGTCGACGGCGTCGTGCTGCTCGTGGACGCGTCCGAGGGGCCGCTCCCGCAGACCCGATTCGTTCTGCGCAAGGCCCTTGCCGCGAGCCTTCCCGTGATCATCGTCGTGAACAAGGTTGATCGTCCCGACGCCCGCATCGACGCGGTCGTCAACGAAACAACGGATCTCCTTCTCGGCCTCGCTGAGGACCTCTCGCAAGACAACGCCGAGATCGACTTCGACGCACTGCTCGACGTCCCCGTGATCTACGCCTCCGGCAAAGCTGGGCGTGCGAGCGCGAACAAGCCCGCAGACGGCGAGCTTCCCGATTCCGAAACGGTCGAACCGCTCTTCAAGACGATTCTCGAATCGATCCCCGCTCCCGAATATGACGACGACATGCCGCTGCAGGCACACGTCACGAACCTCGATGCTTCGCCGTTCCTCGGCCGTCTCGCGCTCTTGCGCATCGAGAACGGCGAGCTCAAGAAGGGCCAGCAGGTCGCGTGGGCGACCCGCCACGGCGATATCAAGAGCGTGAAGGTCACCGAACTTCTCGAAACGAAGGGGCTCACACGCGAGCAGATGACGCGCACGGCGCGCCCCGGCGACATCGTGGCCGTTGCGGGTATCCCCGACATCATGATCGGCGAAACCCTCACCGACCTCAACGATCCTCGTCCGCTCCCACTCATCACCGTGGACGACCCCGCGATCTCGATGACGATCGGCATCAACACCTCGCCGATCGCCGGCAAGGTCAAGGGCCACAAGCTCACCGCCCGCCAGGTCAAGGACCGCCTCGATGCCGAGCTCGTCGGCAACGTGTCCCTCAAGGTTCTGCCCACTGATCGCCCAGACGCATGGGAGGTTCAGGGCCGCGGCGAGCTCGCTCTCGCGATTCTCGTTGAACAGATGCGTCGCGAAGGCTTCGAACTGACCGTGGGGAAGCCGCAGGTGCTGACCCGCGAGATCGACGGCGTCACGTGCGAACCGATCGAGCGTATGACGATCGACGTTCCCGAGGAATACCTCGGGACAATCACGCAGCTCATGGCCTCCCGCAAGGGGCGCATGGAAACCATGAACAACCACGGTTCGGGCTGGGTGCGCATGGAATTCCTCGTTCCCGCGCGCGGCCTCATTGGTTTCCGCTCGCGCTTCTTGACCGAAACGCGCGGTACCGGCATCGCCTCCTCGCTCGCCGAAGGCTTCGAGCCCTGGATGGGCCCCATTGAATTCCGCAACACGGGCTCCCTCGTGGCTGACCGCGCGGGTGCCGTGACGCCGTATGCGATGATCAACCTCCAGGAACGCGGCTCGTTCTTCGTGGAACCCACCTCAGAGGTGTACATGGGGCAGGTTGTCGGCGAAAATTCCCGCAATGAAGACATGGACGTGAACATCACGAAGGAAAAGAAGCTCACGAACATGCGCTCGGCCACGGCAGACGCGTTCGAGAATCTCATTCCGCCGCGCAAGCTCACGCTCGAGGAGTCGCTCGAATTCGCCGCCGAGGACGAATGCGTCGAGGTCACCCCCGAAATCGTGCGCATCCGTAAGGTCGTCCTCGACCCGACCGAGCGTGCGCGCGCTCGCGCTCGCGCCCGCAACTCGTAATCGAGGGCGAGACAATGAGTCACAAGGACCCCAACGAAGGCGTCATTTTCGCCGACGGTACGAGGCCCACCTCGCGCGCGACCGAGATCGTTGTCGGCGCGATCGTGGGGGTGCTCGGCGGCCTTGTCGTGATTGGGACGCACCGTATGCGCTCGACCGTCCAAGACGTGTCCGTGCCGTGGGGGCTCCTGTTTGGTTGCGCCTACGAGGTCGTCGCAACCTGCATGCTGGTCGCGCTTAGCGGGCGCAAGCTCCCACTGTTCATCGATGCTCTCGCCTTCACACTCGTGGCCGTGTATTTTTCGGGCACGTCGCTCGGGGGAGGGCTTCTCGTTCCAGCACAGATTGCGGGCGAAGCGCAGTGGCAGGGCTGGGCCGCCCAGTTCCTCGGCGTGATCGTGCCTCTCGTGGGTGTCGCTATCGTGTGGGCCATCCAAATCAGAAACATCGCGCGCGCGAACCAGCGCGAAGAAAGGACTGTGAAGCCATGACCTACGTCATCGCCCTCCCGTGCGTTGATGTCAAAGACCGTGCCTGCGTTGACGAATGCCCCGTCGACTGCATCTACGAAGGCGAGCGTTCGCTGTACATTCAGCCTGACGAATGCGTCGATTGCGGTGCGTGCGAACCCGTGTGCCCCGTCGAAGCGATCTACTACGAGGACGACCTGCCCGATCAGTGGAGCGAGTACTACCGCGCGAATGTAGAGTTCTTCGACGAGCTCGGAAGCCCCGGTGGTGCGGCGAAGCTGGGTCCGCAGTCGTTTGACCACGAGGTCATCGAGAAACTTCCCCCACAGGAAAACCCGCTCGAAGGCTAAAACCTCGAAGCAAAAGTCCACGTGGCCTGCAGGTGAGCATCAAGTAACAGAAGGCCCAAGTTCGGCTAGCAAAGCCCGTTTTAAACGGGGTCTTTCATGACCACTGCGTGAACTCTTGACGACCTTTCGCGAGCGTGGGCGGGGGACGGGCGTAGCGGGGGCATCGGCGCGCTTAACCTCGAGGCGTCGTCCAAATCGATGCGCCCCTTGCGCGCCAGTGGAAAGGCCACGCAATGTCCCTCAATCGACGTTCACTTCTGTTTGGTGGTGCTGCCCTTAGCTTCGCGGGCCTCGCGACAGCATGTGCGCCAGCCTCGAAAAACTCTTCAGGAGCCTCCGACAAGGGAGGTGAGTCGGCAGCCGATGTGACGGGTGAGGTCGAAGGGACCCTTCGCATCCACGCGGGCGGCGACACCAACGTGCGCGACCTATGGCAGGACGGGCTTGGGCCGGCCTTCACGAAGAAATACCCGAAGGTCACGATCAAGGTTGACCACGATCTGCACTCCGAACGCTCCCAGCAATCGCTCGCGCGCTTGTCCGCTGCCGGCGACGGCGATTCGGGCATGGACTTCATCGATGACGGCTGGGTGACGGACGCGGCAGACGCGAAACTTCTGCTCAACGTGAGCGCCAAAGAGATTCCCGCCCTCGGCGATGTTCCCCAGGATGCGCTTGCCCAAGGACTTGGACAAGCCTTCCCCTACCGAGCCTCCTCCGTGCTCCTCGCGTACGACACGGAGCAAGTCGCCACACCTCCGAAGACTCTCAAGGAGCTTCTGACCTGGATCGAACAGAACCCCGGCAAGTTCGCCTACAACTCTCCTTCGACGGGCGGCTCAGGCTCGGCCTTCGTGACGAGCGTGCTCGACCTGTACATCCCGAAGGACGTCCGCGAGCGTATGACGACGAGCTACGACGAGGCCGACGAAAAGCACTGGGACAAGGGTTGGGAAGAGCTCAAGCGCATCGGTAAGTTCACGTACGGCCAGGGCACCTACCCGAACGGCAACGAACAGAGCATTGAGCTTTTGGTCAACGGCGAGGTCGCGATGATCCCGGTGTGGTCCGATCAGTTCATTTCCGGCCGCGAGTCCGGGAAGATCCCGGAACGGGTCAAGGCGACGCAGATCTCGAATCCGTCGTTCGCGGGCGGCGCATCGTTCCTCGGGATCCCGAAGAACTCGAAGAACAAGCCTGCCGCGCTCGCGCTCGCGAAATTCGCGCTTTCCCCCGAGGGGCAGCAGATCATTTCCACGACAATGGCGGGTTACCCGATCATCCCGCTCGAGGACATGCCCGAGGAGATTCAAAAGAAATTCGACGGCATCGACACGCAGAACCTCGGCCAGGGCTACTTTGGCGACCACGAAGACAACAAGGCCAAGCTCTGGGACCAGAAGGTTCCGACCGCCTAGGGAGCAAGCGTGGCATCGAGACAGTCATGGGTCGGTGTGCTCCTCGCGAGCCCACCGATCCTCCTCATCATCGTTTTCATCGGTTTTCCCGTCATCAATGCCTTCGGCTTGAGCCTCGGGTACACGGGTGGGTTGAACACGACGATCGCCATGATCGGTAAGAACACGCACGAGACGCAGTCGTGGGCTCCAACTCTCGACGCGTATCGCGAGGTCTTTTCGAATCCGCGATTTCTCTCGGATTTGCGGGTGACGGTGAGCATTTCAATTCTCACCACCGTGATCGTCACGGCCCTCGCGTGGCTCGTGGCTCTCGCGATGAGGCTGCGGCCGTCGGGCATCACCCGCATGCTTCCCGCTTTCGCCGTCATCCCGATGTTTATCCCGGGAGTAATCGGGGCGTGGGCCATGATTCGCTTCTGGGCGGCCGACGGTTTCTTTGGCTCAGCGATGCGGAGTCTTGGCGTGGCGAGCCCGCCTCAAATTGCGTTCACGTCGACCCTCGTGCTCATGACTCAGGTGTGGTCCTCGCTTCCGTTTGCGGTCCTCATGGTGTCGTCGGGGGTTCAATCGGTGCCTGACGCCCTGATTGATGCCGCTCGGGACGCTGGTGCGGGAACGATCCGCATTGTGAAGGACGTCGTGGCACCGATGGCATTCGTGCCCACGGTCATCGCCATGACGTTCACCGCGATTGGGAACGTCGGGTCGTTCACGGTTCCCTGGCTCACGGGCCCTTCGGCTCCGACCATGCTCGGCGTCAGTATGACGAAACACTTCAACACGTACGGAGAGCCGCAGCAGTCAGTTGTCATGGCCATTGTCGTGTTTGCGCTCGCTGCGCTGATTGGGGTTCTTTACGTCTGGGCCAACTACCGACAAGCAAAAGAAGAGATGACCTGATATGCCCAGGAAAATTGCGTCAGGACTTGCCGCGCTTGCGTTGCTGCTCTTCGTAGCCGGGCCGATTGTGTGGCTCGCCCTTCACGCCTTCGCGACCGAGTGGCGCGTGCCGAACCTCCTTCCGGCTGGACTCACCTTTGACTGGTGGGGAAAGGTTTTCGGTACTCCAAAGTTCGTCACCTCGATCCTCAATTCGCTCATGTTCGCCGTCCTATCGACGACGCTCACGGCTCTCATCTGCATGCCCGCTGCCTACGCCTTTGGGCGTATGCAGTTCCCGGGGCGCACGGTGATGCTCCTTGGCCTGTTCGCAACGAATGCGTTCCCGAAAATGGGGCTTTTTGTGAGCATTGCGGCTTTGTACTACGCCTTCAACCTCATGGAGACCATTCCGGGTGTCACGATCGCACATATGCTCGGTCAGGTCGTTTTTCTTACGTGGATTCCTGCCGCCTCGTTTGCGGCGGTACCGCGCAGGCTCGAAGATGCCGCGCGCGATAGCGGTGCCGGATGGCTCAGGACTTTCGTGAGCGTCACGCTTCCACTTGCCGCCCCGGGGTATTTCGTCGCCCTCATCATGGCTTTCCTCGCGTCGTGGGACGAAGCTCAGGCCACCTACCTCGTTGGTGCCCCCAGTTATTCCACGATGCCGACCGAGCTCTACACGCTCGTTCTCAATTCGCCGGAACAGGTCGCGGCCGTTTTTTCCATCATGCTCACCGTCCCCTCCGTTGTGCTGCTTCTTCTCGTAAGGAAGCACATCATGGGTGGGGCTCTCGCAGATGGTTTCCAAATCCGATGACACAGTCCGCATCGAAAGCTGCCCGAACCGCTCGCCGGTTCTCTCCCGAGCCGCTCACGCTTAGCTCCGTCAGCATCACGCTCGGTGGCAAGAGCATCATCAAAGATCTTGATCTCGCGATCGGGAAGGGAGAGATGGTCTGTTTGCTCGGCCCTTCGGGATGCGGGAAAACGACGACTTTGCGGATGATCGGTGGGTTCCTCACGCCGGATGCGGGGCGGATCACCGTGGGTGAGCGTGATGTGACGTCGCTGCCTCCGGAGCGCCGGCCCTCGGCGATGGTGTTCCAGAACTACGCGCTCTGGCCCCACATGAGCGTCGAAAAGAACGTGGCATTCCCGCTCAAGGTTGCCAAGGTCCCACGCGACGAGCGCACCGCACGCGTGCGTGAGGCCCTCGCGCTCGTCGGACTCGAGGAGAAGGCCGGGCGCCGACCGGCGCGGCTGTCGGGCGGCGAGCAGCAGCGCGTTGCTCTCGCGCGTGCGCTCGTCCAAAACCCCTCGCTCTTGCTTCTCGATGAGCCGCTTTCGAACCTCGACGCGAAACTTCGCGTCCAGGTTCGCGAAGAGATTCGTCGTATCCAGCAGGAACTTGGCATGACGAGCGTCTTTGTGACGCACGATCAGGAGGAGGCGCTCGCCGTTGCTGATCGCATCGCCGTCATGAACGGCGGCCGGATCGAACAGCTGACTGATCCAACGACTCTGTATCGCCGACCGGCGACGCGGTTTGTCGCGGGTTTCATCGGGACGATGTCCTTCGTGAAAGGGCGAGTGGAGCGCCGTGCCGACGGTTCCGGTCGCATCTACGTCGAAGGTCT
Organism: Dermabacter jinjuensis; assembly: GCF_902381725.1. Taxonomy (GTDB): domain Bacteria; phylum Actinomycetota; class Actinomycetes; order Actinomycetales; family Dermabacteraceae; genus Dermabacter; species Dermabacter hominis. The sequence goes on from NZ_LR698963.1 coordinate 1,412,396, forward strand.
CGAGCCGCTGCCGATTGACCTCGTGACCGGAGCGGCCGAACATGCCGAATGCGGTATTCGCCCCGAGAACGTCGTGATTGGCGATCCCCGCGCCGCCCAGCTCAAGGGCACCATTGAGCGCATCACCCCAAAGGGCCACCTCAGCGACCTCGTCGTGCGGGTCGGCGCCATTCGTGTGCGCTCGCTCGCGAAGGCCGACGACTTGCGCGTTGACGATGAGGTGGGGGTGCGCATCACCGAAGCGCTGGTGTATCGCGATGGTGTTCTCGTCGACGCGGCTACCTCGCCTGCCGGACCTACCGGGGAGCAGTCAGCAGCATGAACGGAGAAATGATGAGTCCTGTGCAGCTCGTTGCACATCGTGGCGACCCCGTTGCCCACGTTGAGAACACTCTCCAAGCGATCGCACACGCGGTAGCCGAGGGGCTCGAGGTTGTCGAGGTCGATCTGAGGCTCAGCGCAGAGGGAGAACCCATTCTTCTGCACGACTCCACGCTCGAGCGCTTGTGGGAGTGCACGGCCAGTCCCGCTGAACTCTCGGTGAGCGCGCTAGAAGCCCGTGAGCCGACTCAGCATGGCGCGTGCGCGAATGACCACGGCTTTGAGCGGGGAGTCCCCACGCTCGAGCGTGCTCTCGATGCCGTGGGCGATGCCGTGCTTCTTCTCGATTTCCCGGGCGAACCTGACGGGGCGGAGCAGGAGATTGCGCGCGTGAGCGCCTCGCGGATCCGGGCAATCGCCGCGGGAGAGGGACACCACTCAGATGACCGTCGCGCGGCAGCGGCACGGGCGGAGTTCACGGGGGGAGTCACCGCCATGCGTGCCGTGCGCGAGATCCTCCCCGCTGCACGTCTGCGCATGACCTACCCCCTCGATGGTGTTCCGGATCCCGCCCTCGTCGAGGAGCTCCAGCCTTACTCGTGGAACCCCCACTTTGGCATGTGCTCGCCCACAACCGTGGGCGATGCGCGTGCCCTCGGGCTGCGTACCACCTGCTGGACCGTTGACGATGCCGAGACTGCAAGAGCGCTTGCGGCGATGGGCGTTGAGGCCGTGACGTCCAACCGTGCGGGCGACCTCCTGCGCGTCCTGAACCAGAACGCGGAGGTGCGGGGAGCATGAGCGCCGATCACGTGGGACGAAGGCGCGATGTGTTGACGCGCGCGCACGAACTTGCGCAGTCACTTGCCACATGGGCGATGATCCGCTCGACATCCTCGAACGTTTCGATGTTTGCGACAAAGAAGAACGCCGCTGATTTCGTGACGGATATTGATCTGGGGATCGAGCTTTGGGTACGCCGGACCATTGCGGAAGAGTTTCCGACGCACGCTTTCGTTGGGGAAGAGTTCGAGGACAGCGCCGGGGTTGAGTACACGTGGTACTGCGATCCCATCGACGGCACCACGAACTACGCGCACGGCATCTCCTGGTTTTCATTCTCCCTCGCCATGTGTGATGAGGATGGCCCCGTCGTTGGCGTCGTCGCAGACCCGCGCACGAAAGAGATTCTTTCGGCCATTCGGGGGCGCGGAGCCATGCACCGCGGTGGCCCCATCACGGTTGAACACCGGTCCACTCTGCCCGGTTCCGTCGTTCTCACTGAGCTTCTCGGGGCTACATTCTTCGAGGGCCAGGCGGAATTTATCCGCTCTCTGGGCGAGATCGACGTGACGAGCCGGATCATGGGCTCGGGAACCCTGTCGCTCGTGGGGCCTGCGGTCGGCAGAGGGCATGGTGCGCTCGTGGGGCGATTCGGAGCCGTGGATCACCTCGCGTCCATGCTCATCGCACACGAGGCCGGTTTGAGGGTGCTCGATTGGGACGGCCACGACACCCTGTTTCCTTCTGACCCGTCCACCGGCATCATGGTCGCGCACCCCGCGATCGCGGCGGAGCTGCACGGTATGTGGCGCCGCGCCGTTGAGAGCGAAGGCGATCGAGCTCGGTAAGAGCTGGCACTGGGGTCGTAGGATGAGCACCATGACTTCGCGAACGCCGCTCCTTTCGACCTTGCCGTCCTTTCCGTGGGATTCGCTCGCCTCGGCGCGCGCACTCGCCGAGCGACACCCGGATGGGATTGTCGATCTCTCGGTTGGCACTCCCGTTGATGAAACGCCCCGCGTCGCCCAGGAAGCACTTGTGGCCGCCTCGGATGCGCACGGCTACCCGACGGTCGCCGGAACGGGGCAGTTGCGCGAGGCCATCGTCGATTTCTGTCGCGCACACCGCGGTGCTCCCTCAGCTCTCAGCGCCAGTGGCGTGCTTCCCACGATCGGCTCGAAAGAACTCGTTGCGCACCTTCCGTTCCAGCTCGGCATCGGCACCGGGGAGGCAGTCGCCTTTCCCCATATCGCCTACCCGACCTACGACCTCGGCGCACGGCTCGCGGGAGCCCGGCCCGTCCCACTCGATGTGCGGGCGCTTGCACGCGAGGGGGAGGGGGCGCTCGGTTCCGACGTCTGCCTCGACTCGGTGCGCCTGCTGTGGCTCAATACGCCGTCGAATCCGACGGGAGCGGTGCACGATATCGGCGAGCTGCGTGCCCTCCTTGCATGGGCACGCGAGAGGGACATCATCGTCGCTTCCGACGAATGCTACGCGCCACTCACGTGGGATGTGGACGAGGCCCCATCGATTCTCGATGAGCGCGTGAATGACGGCGACCTCACGAATGTGCTGTGCGCCTACTCGCTCTCGAAGCAATCGAACCTCGCTGGTTACCGTGCCGCTTTTGTCGCCGGCGACCCTGCCCTCGTCGGCGAGCTGCTCGCGGTTCGTAAACATTCCGGGCTCATGGTGCCGGGCCCCGTTCAAAACGCCATGGCAGCGGCCCTCGGAGAGGAAGCGTCGGCCTCCCGCCAGCGCGAAACCTACCGCGCTCGCCGTGAGACTCTCGCACCCGCTTTCGAAGCTTTCGGCGGAAAAATCGAGCATTCCGAGGCCGGCCTCTACCTGTGGACGACATTCGGTGAGGCGAGCGAAGCGAGCATTGAGCGCCTTGCAAAATTGGGAATCCTCGCTGCCCCCGGTACCTTTTACGGCGAGGCGGGTGCGCGACATGTGCGCATCTCCCTTACCGCGACGGACGAGCGGATCGCTAGCGCTGCCGAAAGGCTCCGAGCCGCCCGCTAAGAGCGTTGCGACAGACACGAAAGGAACGCGATGACCGCACACTTTAGCGTGAATGACCGAAACCTGGATCTGCCGCTCGTCGAGCCGACCGAGGGCAACCTCGGTGTTTCGATCGCGGGGCTGCGCAAGGAAACGGGGGCGGTGACGTTCGACCCGGGGCTCATGAACACGGCGCCGACGACGTCGGCCATTACGTTCATCGATGGTGAGGCGGGGATTCTCCGGCACCGCGGCTACCCGATCGAGCAGCTCGCCGAGCACTCGAGCTACCTTGAGGTCGCATTCCTCTTGATCTTTGGCGAGCTGCCCACGAAGGGACAGCTCGACCAGTTCGTGCACTCGATCGAGCAGCGGACTCTTCTCGACGAGAACCTCAAGCGCGTGTTCATCGCCCTTCCGCGCGATGCCGCCCCCATGGCCGTGCTCCAAGCGGGCGTGAGTGCGCTGTCGACCTTCTATCAGGACTCGCTCGACCCGAACGACCCTGAGCAGGTCCGAATTTCGACGTTCCGTCTTCTCGCAAAGATGCCCACGATGGCGGCGTACGCCCACCGGGTCGCAAACGGGCAGCCGCTCATGTACCCGGATAACTCGCTGAGCCTCGTGCAGAACTTCCTGAGGCTCATGTTCGCTTTTCCCGTCGAGGATTTCGTGGCGGACCCGGTTGTGGTGCGTGCACTCGAGCAGCTATTTATTCTCCACGCCGATCATGAGCAGAACTGCTCGGCGACCGCGGTGCGCCTCGTCGGCTCGGCGGGAGCGGACCTCTTCTCCTCGATCTCGGCCGGCGTTGCGGCCTTGTCTGGGCCGGCGCACGGCGGCGCTAACACGCGCGTCATGCACATGCTCGACGACCTTCGAAAGTCTGGTCAGGATCCGCGAGTGTTCATGGAGAAGGTCAAGAGCAAGGATGATTCCACCCGTCTCATGGGCTTCGGGCACCGGGTGTATAAGAATTACGATCCGCGTGCGAAGTTCGTGAAGGGCATTGCCGATACGGTGCTCGAGCGGCTCGGGATCCATGATGAGCGCCTTGAGCTCGCGATGAAGCTTGAGGAGATCGCGCTTCGCGACGAGTACTTCATTGAACGCCATCTCTACCCGAACATCGACTTCTACACGGGCATCATCTACAAGGCGATGGGTTTTCCCACGCACATGTTCACGGTGCTGTTCGCGATCGGGCGCCTGCCCGGGTGGATCGCACAGTGGCAAGAGGCGATCAACGATCCCGACACGAAGATTATGCGGCCGCGGCAGATCTACACGGGCGAAGCCGAGCGCGCATACGTTCCGATCGAGGAGCGTACGGGCACGTCGGAGCTCCTGCTCCACGATCTTCGCGAGGAACTGAAGGCGCGCGAGAACAAGGCCAAATAACCGAGGCTGCGGCCGTGCCTCACGCCCCCTTCGCGAAATAGATCACGACCGCGTCATCCTCGCCGCTTGCCCCGCCCGTTGCGTCGCTGTCCCACTGCGACGACGTCTGGGAGACGTGGCGTGAGCGATCCCAACGGTGCCCGCGGTAGTCGACGCCCACGATATTGTCCTGTGCGGCATGGGCGACGGCCCAGTTCGCGAGCGCCCAGCCGCGCTTTTCGTCGGCCGTCTTGATGACCACGGTCGTGTGACCCGCCCCCTGAGGCGCGTTTGATCCCGCGGCGCCGAGCGAACTTTTCACCTCGCCTGACTCGCTCATCCGGGTGAACTCGCGCGCGAGAGACTCGCGAAGTTTCTCTGGATGCGCTGGACCTCCAGCGGCGGCGAGGTCGCATTCGAGCTCGGGGCCGCTGTTGCCGGTGAGCGCAGAGGAGAAGAGGCGCCCCTCGACCTCGTGATCGGCGTAGGCATCGGGAAACGCTGACCGCTGCACTTTTTGCGCCGCGACGGTGATGTCCATGTCCTCGTACCCCTTGACCTTGGCGAGCTTCTCGTAAAAGGCCGTCGAGGCAAACACAGGATCCATGATCTGCTCTTTTGTGCCCCACCCCTGGGAGGGGCGTTGCTGGAAGAGCCCTACCGAATCGCGATCCCCGTAGTCGATGTTTTTAAGCTTCGACTCCTGGTAGGCGGTCGCGAGGGCGATCGACGCGGCGCGAGGGGGCAGTCCCATGTCGATCGAGACCGCACTGATCGTGGCGGCATTGAGGGTTTGCTCGGTCGAGTACGAATGCGATGTCGAGAGCCCACTCGCGGTGCAGCGGCCCGTGCGCTGGCCGCCGTCAAAGAGAGTGAGCGCGGCGAAGCTCCCGCCCACGACCGCGAGAAAAACCGCAAGGAGCGTGAGCGGGATGACCACGCGAGACAGCGCGGGGCGTTTGGCCATGATTAGTTCGCGTGAAGGTCGGAGTTCAGCTCAACGCGCTTGTTCGAGCGCGAGACGGCCTCGACGGCGCCCGATTGCGAGTTACGGCGGAACAGGAGACTCGGCACCCCGGAGAGGTCGCGAGCCTTGACGACGGAACGATTCTCGCCGTTGATGAGGGTGACCTTCGTGCCCGCGGTGACATACAGCCCGGCCTCAACGATGCAGTCGTCGCCGAGGGCGATGCCGACGCCTGCTTCTGCTCCAACGAGCGAGCGCTCTCCGACGCTCACGCGCTCCGTCCCGCCGCCCGAAAGGGTGCCCATGGTCGAGGCGCCACCACCGATGTCGGAGCCATCGCCCACGACGACACCTTGCGAGATGCGCCCCTCGATCATCGAGGTGCCAAGGGTGCCCGCGTTGAAGTTCACGAAGCCTTCGTGCATGACGGTTGTGCCGCTCGCGAGGTGAGCGCCGAGGCGCAATCGGTCGCCATCGCCGATGCGGACGCCGTCGGGAACCACGTAGTCGACCATGCGGGGGAATTTATCGATCGAGTAGACCGTGGGGCGCCGGCCTTCACTGATGAGGCGCAGGCGCGTCTCCTCGAAGCCGTCCACGGCACACGGCCCTTCCGACGTCCACACAACATTCGTGAGCGCGCCGAAAAGACCGTCGAGGTTTTGCTCGTTCGGTTTTACGAGGCGGTGGGAGAGTAGATGGAGGCGCAAGTACGCATCGGACGCATCGCGCGGCGCCTCTGCCAGGGAAATGGCTCGTGTGACGACTTCCTGACGGGTGCCGCGTGCGGCATCGTCTCGCGCGGCCTTTGCGAGGGCGGCGGCGAGGGGATGGTTGGCGAGGTCATCGGGGGCACTGCCCAGTTCGGGTGCGGGGTACCACGTGTCAAGGGTCGTCCCGTTGTCCGCGATGGTTGCGAGGCCGATGCCCCATGCGCTTGTGTTCTCAGTCATGGCTCACAGGCTATAGCGCGCCTCTTCGGATTTCGTTGGAGCGCGCCGAAAACCTCTACGCTTGTGTGCATGATGAACACGACACCGCTGCCCCTCGATGCGGGCCTGACCGAGCTCACGCGTGCAATCGTCGATACCGAGTCGGTTTCGGGCAACGAAACTCTCCTTGCCGACAGGGTCGAGACGACGCTGCGTACATGCGAGCACCTCGAGGTTATTCGCGATGGCGACACCGTCATCGCCCGCACCCACCTCGGCCGCGCTGAGCGCGTCATTCTCGCCGGCCACCTCGATACCGTTCCCGTCGCAGGCAATCTTCCCTCGTGCGTGCAGGTCGTGGACGGGCAGGAGCGGCTCATCGGCCGCGGTGCGTGCGACATGAAGGGGGGAGTCGCCGTGTTCCTTGCGCTCGCGTGCTCCCTCGCGTCGCCTCGTCACGATCTCACGTGGATCTTCTATGACCACGAGGAAGTGGAGGCAAGCCTCAACTCGCTCACGCGTATCGCGCGCGAACGCCCCGAGCTTCTCGAAGCCGATTTTGCGATTCTCGGTGAGCCGTCGAACGGGGGAGTGGAGGCAGGCTGCAAAGGCACGATGCGGGTGCGACTTACCGCGCGGGGCATCGCGGCTCATTCGGGTCGCGCATGGATTGGGAAGAACGCGATCCACGCTCTTTCCGGTGCGCTGTCGCGGCTTGCGGACTACGAGCCGAAGGACGTGGAAATCGACGGTCTCCTGTACCGCGAATGCCTCAATGCGGTGGCAATCGAGGGCGGCATCGCAACGAACGTGATTCCCGACCGGGCCGAAATACTCGTGAACTATCGCTTCGCGCCGAGCACGAGCGAAGCGGAGGCGCTCGCTCATATCGAAGAGGTGTTTGCTGGGCTCGACCTCGAGTTTGAGGTCACGGACTCCTCGGGCGGCGCCCTGCCCGGCCTCACACGGCCCGCAGCCCGGGACTTTCTCGCGGCCCTTGGCGATGGGGTGAGCGTGGAAGCGAAGCAGGGATGGACCGACGTGGCGCGCTTCAGTGCACTCGGCACGCCAGCCGTCAACTTTGGCCCGGGAGACCCGCTTCTGGCCCACACGGATGGGGAATACATTCCGACGGCTGCCCTCACCCACTGTTACAGGTCTCTTGAACGGTTCCTGAGCTAACGTGGAAATCATGAAAAAGCACTTTCACGGACCACTGAGCGACTACCGCAAGGGCCCCGTTTTCCTGCGCGGTAAACAGCGCCCCACCGAGACCACGGACCAGCGTCTTCTCCAGAACGCGGGCGAGGGCGATTGGGTTCACACCGATCCGTGGCGGGTCATGCGCATTCAGTCGGAGTTCGTTGAGGGCTTCGGCGCGCTCGCCGAACTCGGGCCCGCTGTCGCGCTCTTCGGCAGCGCACGCACGAAAGCTGATCACCCGCACTACGCGCTTGCACGCGAGGTGGCCAGGCGCATCGGCGAGATGGGGCTCGCCATCATTACGGGCGGCGGTCCCGGAATCATGGAGGCCGGCAACCACGGCGCGATTGAAGCAGGAACAACGAGCGTGGGCCTTGGCATCGAGCTACCGTTTGAGCAGGGCATGAACGAATACGTCGAGCTCGGCGTGAACTTTCGTTACTTTTTCACGCGCAAAACCTGCTTTGTGAAGTACTCGCAGGCGTTCGTGGCCTTCCCGGGAGGCTTCGGCACATTCGATGAGCTTTTCGAGGCGCTGTGCCTCATCCAGACGCACAAGATCAAGAAGTTTCCGCTTATTCTCGTGGGCCGCGATTACTGGAGCGGGCTTGTCGCCTGGCTCGAGCAAACCGTCCAGGAAGAGTACGGCTACATTTCTCCCGGCGACACCGATCTCATCAATATCGTTGACACGGCCGACGAGGTTATCGAGGTCCTCAAACGCGATATGAAGTAGCCGTTTACCTCGCGCTTTCTATGCCCTCCCAGGAATCGGCGGATCAAAGTGAAAGAATAGGGACGACAGATCCATTGCCAGAGAAAGGGCGAACGATCATGGCAGCGATGAAGCCTCGTACAGGCGACGGCCCCCTCGAAGTGGCCGAAGAGAGCCGGAGCCTCATCATGCGAGTACCGCTCGAGGGCGGCGGTCGTCTCGTCGTAGAAATTTCGGCGGATGAGGCGCGCGAGCTGCGCGACGCCCTCAACACGGTTGTTCCCGCCTAACCTCATCTCCTGAATTGCCTAGAGGCTGTGGGGGTTATTCCCTCACAGCCTCGCCTTGACTGCTGTCAGCACCCCGTCCCCCGCGGGTGACAGCGCGAGCACGAGATTGTCTCGCTCCTTAAGATCGGCAACGACCTCCCGAATGTGGGCCGTCTCCGGGTCATTCGCTGACGAATCGCCGAGACGATCGTGGTGCATGACGTTCATAATGACCAGTGCCCCACCGAGGCGAATAATGTCGAGCGCCCCCTCCACGAGAGCGCCGAGCCTTGGCTCGCTCGCATTCACGACGATCATGTCGTAGGCGCCGCGCGTGAGGCGCGTAAACACGTCGAGCGGCTGCGCGTTAATCGTGCGCACGCGCGCCTCCGGGATCTGGGCCTCAGCACAGGCCTTGCGCACGAGCCGCACGTTTTCCGGCTCAGGATCGATTGCGGTGAGGGTGGCGTCGGAACCCATCGCACTCGCGAGGTAGAGGCTGAGCGCACCCGCCCCAGCACCCACCTGCACGATCGCCCGTGCCCCGAGCATCGCGACGACGCTACGCGCGTGTGCGGCCGAGCCCGCAAGAACCGGCGCAAGGCCTATCGCGCTGCCGCGCTCGCGCGCCCGCTCACACACCCCGGGGGCGGCAAACAGCCGCTCCTCATCGAGGAATTGCTCGCTGAGCGCCCAGCTCGCCAACTTGCCCGTTGCCATGTGCACTCTCCCTCTTTGCCGTGAATTTCGTGGCACTCAAGCTTAGGCCACGCCGCGCGAGTTTCCCACTTGTGCGTGCAATAATGGCGGAGCACCATTTTGAGCGGAACGAGACAAGGCAGGCACGTCGATGGGTTCAGATGTCTTCCTCACTTTTGGGGGATGGGAACTGCTCATCATCATCCTGCTCTTCACGATCCTGATCGGCCCGCAGCGCCTTCCCGAATACACCCGCAAGGTCATCCACTGGGTGCGCGATCTGCGTAAATGGGCGGATAACTCCCGTGCGTCGATCGAAGACGAAATGGGCATTGCCGTCGACGATCTCAAGAAGTACGACCCGCGCCAATACGATCCGCGCAAAATCATTCGCGATGCGTGGGATTCGACCGGCCTCGAGGACGACGTCAACGATTTTCGCGATGCGGTGAAGAGTTCTACGAGCGCCACATCGGCAGCGGTGGCGAGTGTCGGCGCGGCAGCGAAAGGCTCCGGCAGCGCGGCTGGTTCCAAGGCGGCCCAGGAGCCCGAAGGGACCCCGTTCGACCCCGAGGCAACCTGAGCCTACGCCGCACCTTGCGAGGCGCGCTACGCGAGCGAGAGCGGGAGTTTCCGGCCCGAAAGACCACGCGGTTTCGCGAGCTGCTCAGCGATGCGCATAAACGCGAGGTACGCCTCGCTCGAGGACTCGGAGGCGGTGTGAGGGCGGCCGGCGTCGGACCCTTCGCGCACGCTTTGCGCGAGCGGAACCTGCCCGAGGAGCGGAACGTCCGCGCCCTGATCCTCGCTTAGCTGAGCGGCGACGCGCTCGCCGCCGCCGCTACCGAAAATCTCGAGGCGCTCACCGCTATCGGTGCTCAACCAACTCATGTTCTCGATCACCCCGATGATCGTCTGTTCCGTGGAGCGAGCGAGAGAGCCGATGCGCGAAGCGACGCCGCTCGCGGCTGAGTCGGGAGTCGTGACGACGAGAAGCTCCGCGGTGGGCAGCACCTGCGCGACCGAAATAGCGACGTCGCCGGTTCCCGGCGGGAGATCGAGAAGGAGAAAATCGAGATCGCCCCAGAACACGTCCGTCGCAAACTGCTCGATCGCGCGATGCATTTTCGGGCCGCGCCACACGACCGCCTGATGCTCGGGCACGAAAACGCCGATCGACATGACCTTGACACCGTGGGCGATGGGCGGCATGAGAAGGTCATTCACGCGGGTTGGCTGGGTGCTCACCCCAAACATCCCGGGCATCGAAAAACCGTGAATGTCGGCGTCAAGGACGCCCACGCTATAGCCGAGGCGAGTGAGGGCGAGGGCGAGGTTAGCCGTCACCGTGGACTTTCCGACGCCTCCCTTGCCCGAGCTGATCGCTATCACTCGCGTGAGAGATCCAGGCTTATTGAAGGGAACTTCGCGGCGCCTTTTGCGAAGATCCTCGACAAGGGCACGGCGCTGCTCCTCGCTCATCGTCCCCGACGTCACGCGCACTTCCGTGAGGCCCGAAACGTGAGACGCAGCCTCGGCGGCCTCTTTCTCGATTCGGGAGCGCATGGGGCACCCCTCGACCGTCATCACGAGGTGGATGAGAGCCACCCCCTCAGGTGTGACCTCAACAGAGCTGACCATGCCAACATCGGTGATGGGGCGGCCGAGATCGGGGTCGATCACGCGCGTGAGCGCGGAGCGAACCTGCGAGGCAAGGTCAGTTCTCACGGGGCCTCACTCCGCAGCATCGCTGCGCATCTGCTCGAGTTCCTCGCGGAGCACGGCGCGAATGTCCTCGCGCAGGAGCGAGCGCAAATGCGCGTGATCGCGTGCGGGTTCGATCGGTTCAGCGCCATCCGCGGTTTCCGCGGCCGGTGTGGGGTCGTCGTCGCCAGCCTGAAGCTCCTCGAGGAGGTCTCGAAGCTCGCCGCGCACGTAGTCGCGGGTGGCCACATCCGCCATCGCGATGCGCAAGCTCGCGATTTCACGCGTGATGAACTCCGTGGTCGCGTGAGCCTTTTCGTTCGACTGGCGATCCTGCTCGGCCTGCACGCGGTCGCGGTCGGCCTGGCGGTTGTCCGAAAGGAGCAGAAGCGGAGCGGCATACGACGCCTGGAGCGAGAGAATCAGGGTCAGAAGCGTGAAGTTGAGCGCGCGGGGGTCGAACTGGACCGATTCGGGAAGGAACGTGTTCCACCCGAGCCACACGCCACAGAAAATCGTCATGCCCACGAGGAACGCGGGCGTACCCATGAACCGCGCAATCGCCTCGGCCATGCGGCCGAAACCATCATTGTTGTCGTCCTTCGGGCGGCGCCTCGAAAACATGCGCCACAGCCCGCGCCTCTTGCGCGCGGGATCATCGAGCTGGGGGCGCTTCTTCTTGCCACGTGCCATCTAGCTCACCCCTCCTGGTCCGAAATTGCCCTCGCGATCCCCGTGAGGTCGATCTGCCCCGTCGTCGTTGCGACGGGCTCATCGCTCTCGCGCCAATCCTCTGGAAGAACGTGGTCGAGGACGTCATCGACCGTCACGGCACCGAGAAGGTGGGAATCCTTATCGACCACGGGAAGCGACACAAGATTGTACGTCGCCATTTCGCGAGTCACGTCATGGAGATGGCTCGTAGGGGCCATCGTCACCTGATCCTGATCGATGATTTCGCCCACGGGGCGCTCGGGACGTTCGCGAAGCAAATGCTGGAAGTGCACGCCCCCGAGGAGCTTGCCCGTGGGCGTCTCGAGCGGCTGGCGGCACACGTACACCATCGACGCGAGCGCGGGGGAGATCTCCTCGCGAGATATGAGAGCGAGGCAGTGCGCGACCGGGGTCTCGGGGGCGACGATCAGCGGCTCGGTCGTCATGAGCCCGCCGGCCGTGTACTCGTCGTAGGCGAGCAGGCGGCGCACGTCCTCGGCCTCCTCCGGCTCCATGCGCGTGAGGAGATCCTGGCCCATAGGTTCGGGAAGCTCCTGGAGAAGGTCCGCAGCGTCATCCGGGTCCATCGCATCGAGAATGTCCGCGGCGCGCTCTGATTCGAGTCCCTGCATGAGCTCAACACGGATGTCCTCGGGAAGTTCCTCGAGAACCCATCCGAGGCGCTCGTTTGAAAGGTCACGCACGATGTCGGCGCGGCGTTTCGGCTCCATCTCCTGGATGAGATCCGCGAGGTCAGCGGGCTTGAGGTCCGAATACGAGGCCAGCAGAATCTGTGCGGACTGCTCCGCCTGAGTCCCGAAGAGGCCCTTGACCTCATCGACACCGACCGTGAGCGTCTCATTGCGGCCCACGAGCTTCGAAAACGCGTTCTTAGCCTTCGACCGGCGCACGTGGAGCCTCGTGATCTCCCATTCCTTAGAGATCTGGTCCTGCTCGAGCGCGACATCTTCAACGAACGCGTCGCCCGTCCCGTCAACGAGGTTCACCTTGCGGTCGAGCAGATCACCCACCGCGAGAATTTCGCTCTTGCGCATTTCGAAGCGGCGAAGGTTGAGGGAACCGTCGGAAATGACCTGGCCGGTCGAGATCGACGTGACCTTCGTGATCGGCAAGAAAATGCGCTTCTTCCCGGGCACCTCGATGACGAGTCCCACCGCGCGTGCGGTGTGGGTCTCTTGCGGAATCAGAACGACATCGCGGACCTTGCCAATGCGGTCACCGAGCGGGTCGAAAAGCCCGGTGCCCGCGAGGCGTGCGGCAAAGAAACGCTCGTGCGGGCTCACTTGAGCAACTCCGCCATCCAAGCCTCGATCGCGTCGATCTCGCGGGGAAGCTCGCGCGAGAGGTTCTCGACGCCGTCCTTCGTCACGAGAACGTCGTCCTCGATGCGCACACCGATGCCGCGCAGCTCTTCGGGAACGAGGAGGTCGTTCTCCTTGAAGTACAGGCCCGGCTCGATCGTGAACACCATGCCCTCCTCGAGGGTCGCATCGAGGTACATTTCGCGGCGTGCCTGGGCGCAGTCGTGAACATCCATGCCGAGGTGGTGGCTTGTGCCGTGCACCATCCAGCGGCGGTGATACTGGCCCTCGGGCTTGAGGGACTCCTCGGCGCTCACGGGAAGCAAGCCCCACTGATCGAGGCGGTCCGCGATAACCTCCATCGCGGTCGCGTGCAGGTCGCGGAACTTCATTCCGGGCTTCGCCGCGGCAAACACGGCATCGGCAGCGTCGAGAACGGCCTGGTAGACCTTCTTCTGCGGCTCCGTGAAGGTACCCGTCACGGGGAGCGTGCGCGTGACATCCGCGGTGTAGAGCGAATCGACTTCACAACCTGCGTCGATGAGGATCAGGTCGCCTTCCTTGACGGCGCCGTTGTTTCGCACCCAGTGAAGCGTGCACGCATTCGGGCCGGAGGCCGCGATCGTGTCGTAGCCGACGCCGTTGCCGTCGGCGCGCGCCGTACGGTTGAAGACCGTCTCCACGACGCGCTCACCGCGCTCGTGGGCGATGGCCTCCGGGAAGTTCCGCACGACCTCGTGGAAACCCTTGATTGTCGTCGCGACAGCGGCTCGCATCTGCTCGATTTCCCATGCGTCCTTGACAACGCGGGACTCAGACGCGCTCTGCTCGAGGAACGAATTGACCGTGCGGGCCTTTTGCCCGCCTTCGAGGCCGTTTTGCTCGCGGATTTCGGCGACGAGCGCATCGATGCGTTCATCGACTCCTTCGATGACAGCGAGGTCGAGGTTGTCGCCAAGGTCCTTCGCAAGCGCGTCGCGCAGCTCGTCGATGTGGCGGCACGGCACGCCGATCTGCTCCTCGACTTCCTCGAGCGTGGGGCGGCGCCCGACCCACATTTCGCCGTAGCGAGAATCCGCGAAGAATTCGTTGGTCTCCGGGCCCGAGCGCGGCTTGAAGAAGTACGTGGCCTGACTCTTGCGGGGATCCTCGGCGTCGGGCTCGACGACGAACACCGAATCGGGCTCCTCATCGGTGCCGAGGCCCGAGTAGTACGCAAACGCCGTGTGGGGGCGGAACTGATAGTCGCAATCGTTGCTGCGGACCTTGAGGCCCCCGGCGGGAAGCACCATTCGAGTTGCGGGCACCGTCTCGACGAGACAGTCGCGCCGTGCGGGCGTGAAATCGGCAACGGCACGGCGGCCTGCCGGCGGGAGCGTCTCATCCCACCCTTGGGTGAGGAAGCTAAGAAAAGCCTCGCTCGTGGGGCGCTGGCTGCGGGTATCGCCCCTCGACTTCAGATCGTCGGTGGTCTCGGGGGCGCTGGACTTTGAATTATTGATCTCACTCACCCTTCGATATTCTCACGGGGGAGCGCCAAGAGCCACCCGGGCCGGCCAAGAAGAGGTGTGAGAGGAGGAACGATGAGCCTCATCGATCTTCATACCCATTCGGCGGTATCGGACGGCACAGAGCCGCCTGCGGCCGTCATCGAACAGGCGCGCCGCTCGGGAGTCGACGTCATCGCTCTCACCGACCACGACACTGACCGCGGGATCGCTCAGGCCCGCGGGGCCGCGAGGAGCGCAGGCCTCGGTTTCCTTCCCGGCATGGAAGTCTCCGCGAAGCTCAACGGCCGGAGCATCCACATCCTCGCCCTTGGTAATACTTCCGCTCCGGGGTCGGCATTCGCCGCCAAGCTCGACGAGGTGCGTGAGTCGCGAGAGCGACGCGCGCAGCGTATCGTCGAGCGGCTGAGCGAGGATTTCCCTATCACGTGGGAGGCGGTCCTTGATACTGAAAGCAGCCGCGATGTGAGCGTGGCAAGCGTCGGACGCCCCCACATCGCGGACGCCCTGACGCGCGCTGGCGTCGTGAGCGGCCGAGCTGAAGCTTTTGCGCACCTGCTCGCTCCCCACTCGCCCTACTACGTGCCCTACCGCGCCCTCGAAGCCGAAGACGCGATCGCGGGGATTCACGCGTCTGGAGCGCTTGCGGTAGGGGCGCACCTCATGACACGTACGCGCGGCAAGGGGCTCGATTCCGACGGATGCCAAGAACTCATCGACTGCGGCCTCGACGGCCTCGAGATTTTCCACCGCGAGCACGGTGAGGCTGAGCGTGCAGCGCTTGCGGCGATCGCACGCGAGCGCAATCTCATCGTCACGGGCGGCAGCGACTACCACGGGAGCGGAAAACCGAATCGCCTCGGCGAAAACACGACGAGCGACGAGAACCTCGCGCGCATCCTCGCGGCGACGTCCGCAAGGCTGTGATGGGGATGTCAAGCTCTCAGCGCGCTCGCCGTAGGGGCGATGCCCGTGAAGTTGCCCGAGCCATCGTCGGCAACCCACAAGCCTCGCTATTCGTGACCGTGGCGACCCTCGGGATTATCGCCATGGCCCTCGCACTCACGTCGAGCGTGTGGATCGGCTGGGGGCCTAGCGCGTTCGTAGCCCCGCAGAACCTCGCTTGCCTTATCGCGAGTGTCGCGGGGGCACTCGTTTTCGCGTGGCGAAGCCTCGCCGAGCGCGCCGCGGACGAGGCGCGAGAGAAGTCCCACCAGCTTGAACGGGGAATGAGGAAACCGTCCCGGCGGCTCTCGCCCGGAATCGTCTTGGCAGCGATTCTCTGGGGTGCAGTCTTCACGCTCATTCCGACGCTCGCAGTCCTCGCGCTGAGTCTTGTTCACTGGGGAGTGGGGGACGCGAAGGCGATCAACCCGCTCTTGTGGATTCTGTGGAGCATCGGTACATGGGCGTTCATATCGAGCCTCGCGATCGGCGGGGCCGTGCTCACGTTTGTCATCAACAATGCGTTAGCGGTGGGGATCGCGGGCGTCATCGCGTACCTCATCGCGTGGTGGACCCTCGTCTTTGGTGTATCGGCGTCAATCCCGGCCCTCGGCGGTTACATCGACACGCCGTGGTCCTTCTACGAGCCGACGCTCGCAAGCGCGGGCCTTCGCGCAATCCTCTGGCTCGGCGTGGGGATCATCATGCCCGCCATTGGCGAGCGCTCTCTCACGTGGGCGAGCGGGGGTGTGCTCGTTGCCGTGCTCGCACTCGCCGGGGGAATCTCCAACAACGGCCGCGTTCAGCCGGTCGAGACGGCTTTCGGGGCTAGCTGCGTGGGCGAGAACCCCAAGGTATGTACGCCGCGCCCGTTTGCGACCTCGCTTTCGGCGCTCCAGGCGCAGCTGGCGCCGGGAGTGAACCTGCTGCCAAGCGACATGATTCCGAGCGTCGTCGGCACGCACCGCTTCGTTGAATCCGATGTGTCGACCGCGACGCTCCTCGTTGATCCGAGCGACCGTGAGGCACTGCCGTCCAATAGGCCGAATCTCCTCAACACGGTAGGCGCGCTAGGCATGAGCGAGTTCGTCGCGCCATGCGGCGGTTTTTCGAAGGCGAGCGGCACAAACCTCGCGGCCTACCTCGCGTTTGTGAGTCTTGCGACGGACGGCGAAATCAACCTCAATAGGATCGGCGCCGCCCCCGATTCAATCGTGCCCGACACCGAAGCCGTGCGCGCGGCCCTTCCCGAAGCTCGAGAAAAGGCCGCGCTCAGTCCTAGCGAATTCACCGCATGGCTCGCGAGTAACCGCACCGAAATCGCGAACTGCGGTTAATCGCGAGTGCCGAGGGCGGTTAGTCGTTCCTACGCTCGACGACCTTGCCGTTGACACGACGCGTGCGCGAGCGGCGGCGGCGTTTACGCGGCGCCTTGTCGCCTTCGGCCTTCGTCCCGGAATCAACGGACTCGCCGCCTCGAGGAGAACCACCGCGGCGGTGGCTATTGCCGCGGCCACGGCTCTCACCGCGACCTTTGCCGCGGCCGTTCGTGCCGCGACGCTTGCGCGAATCGGGACCGCCGAGATCTTCGATCTCTTCGGCGTCGAGGCCCGCGCGCGTGCGCTTGTCCTTCGGGAGGGTCCCCTTAGCTCCCTCGGGAATGTTGAGGTCGCTAAACAGGTGCGGAGAGGTGGAGTAGGTTTCGCGCGCTTCCGTCGACTCGAGGCCGAGCTGGCGGGCAATGAGCGCCCAGCGCGCGAGATCCTCCCAGTCCACGAACGTTACGGCGGTTCCGCGCCTACCCGCGCGGCCCGTGCGACCCGTGCGGTGCAGGAAGGTTTTGTCGTCTTCCGGTGCGGTGTAGTTGATGACGTGGGTGACGTCATCAACGTCGATGCCGCGTGCGGCGACGTCAGTCGCGATAAGGACATCGACTTTGCCGGTCCGGAACGCGCGAAGCGCCTGTTCGCGCGCACCCTGGCCGAGATCCCCGTGGAGAGGGGCGGCCGCGAAGCCGCGTGCCTCGAGGTCGTGGGCGGTGCGGTCAGCCTCGCGCTTTGTGCGTGTAAAGACGATTGTGAGGCCACGGCCCTCAGCCTGGAGGATCCGCGCGAGAACCTCGATCTTGTCGAGCTGGTGCGCACGGTAGACAACCTGGGTGATGTCCGCCTTGGTGCGGGCGGTATCCCCGGGATCGTGGGCACGGATGTGGGTCGGCTGGGTCATGAAGCGGCGCGCAAGCGCCATGATCTGCGCGGGCATCGTGGCCGAGAAAAGCATGGTCTGGCGCTTCGCGGGCACGGCCTTGAGGATTTTCTCGACGTCCTCGAGAAAGCCGAGGTCGAGCATCTCATCGGCTTCGTCGAGAACAGCGACCTTCACGTGGGAAAGGTCGAGATACTTCTGGCGCATGAGGTCAATGAGCCGGCCAGGTGTGCCCACGACGATGTCGACGCCCTTGTTGAGTGCCTCAATCTGAGGTTCGTAGGAGCGGCCACCGTAGAGGGTGAGGACCCGAACGCCGCCGCGCTTGCCGGCGGCCTGAATATCGGTGCTGACCTGGACGGCAAGCTCCCGGGTCGGGACCACGATGAGGGCCTGCGGTTTACCGAATGCCGAATCGGTTTCGGTGACGTTAGGGTCGACGGTTTCGAGTGCGGGGATTCCGAAGCCGAGGGTCTTTCCAGTGCCGGTCTTCGCCTGGCCAATGATGTCCCGGCCCTTGAGCGCGATCGGGAGGGTCATGGCCTGGATCGGGAAGGGAGTGGTGATGCCTTTATCGGCGAGCGAGGAGACGATCTCTTCGCTCACGCCGAAATCGGCAAAGGTCTGGTTGTCAGTCACGTTCGGGGTCTACTTTCCGTTAGCCCAGGAAACCAACGCGGCGCGGCTCTTCGGTCGAGTACTCGACGTAGTTGATGCGCGCCCCGGGCACGAGAACCGTGCGGCCCTTGGTGTCTGTGACCGTGAGGAGCGAGCTCTCATTGATGGCCGTTTCCACGAGCGCGGTGAGGTCCGCTGCACTCATGTCGGTTTCGAGCGACAGTTCCCGCGACGAATGCGTGACGCCAATGCGAATTTCCATGGGGTGTCCTTTTCTCATGTGCGCACTGGGCGCACGGTTTGCGAGCCGCACACTCCGCACGAGTCTCGCTGAGAATGCTTCGAGATTCGGGGGCGCGGCAAAGGTGAGCGAGGCTTAGCGGCCTGGCCGCTCAGCACACGCTCATGCAAGTGTATCGAGCGAAGAGCTGAAACCGTGCAGCGTTCGCTCAGGGCCCTACTCGGGGTTTTGCGTGAGTTTTTCGTCGCGAGGGTCGAACGCGCGAATCCCGCCTGTGAGCAGCAGCGCAAGTGAGGAGAGCATGGCCTCTCGGCGTTCCTCGGTGGCACCATCCGTTTCGCGCGCGATCGCTTGCACGGACGTGACGACGGTGCGACCAACGACAATGGCTTCCTCGGGGGAGAGGTCTCGCGCGCGGGCGAGGAGTGTCCCAACGGATTCGGCTGCGCGCGACGTCGCATGGGTAACCTCCTCCTGTACGCTCTCGGTCACGTACTCGCTGCCGAAGAAGAGCTTCAGCATGTTCGAGTTCTCATCGAACACTCCAAAAAACACGTCGATGCCCTCACGGACGCGGTCGTAGGTCGTGGCGCCTTCGAAGGCGAAGCCGTCGATGCGCTCCCGAAGCACCTCGCCAACCTGCTGGATCACGGAGATGTAGAGGTCTTCTTTGGAGCTGAAATGTTGGTACAGCACGGGCTTTGTGACACCGGCGGCCTCGGCGATGTCGTCCATCGACGTGGGATGGTAGCCGCGCTCACCGAATTTTGACGTGGCAACACTGAGCAGCTGGGCACGGCGTTCTGCGCGAGGGAGGCGGCGGCGCATGGTGTCTCCTGGTGTTTCGGGTGGCGCTGGCGATCAACGCGGAAAAACATTGTCTGGGTAGTTTAATTGTCTCACCTCCATGGTGGGGTGATATTTCGATGAGTGACGTGGTTCGGCCTAAAGCATTGGAGGGAAGCGGCATGCAGGAAAATCCTGCGGAGTTGCGGCTTGCCGCGCGCGATTCTGGCGCAATGCTCGCGGATTTTGCGCTGGTGATAGCGGGGCCAGCGCAAAAGCGTGCGCTCGAGTCGGTGGCGCAGGGGGTTCCGACGCTCGCCTACGGCTCCCCGCGAAGTGGGAAATCCTCCCTGTGTGTCCACACCGCGTGGGAGTCGATGCGCGGAGGTGTTGATCCTCGCGCCGTCGTTCTTCTCGCCCCCACGAGGGAGCGTGCAGCGTTTCTTCGCGAGGAACTCTCGAGGCGAGCGATGGCAGAGCGCGCTGCGGGTGCGCAGATTCATTTAGAGCTACCGACGGTCATGACCCCTCTCGCGTATGCCTTCGCGCTCGTGAGTGAGGAGGCGGCGCGCAATTCACGTGCGCAACCGAGTCTCGTGACGGGTGCTGATCAAGATGTGCTCCTCGAGGAGCTTCTCGCGCAGGTCCCCGCGCAGTGGCCCGAGTCGATTGATCCGGCAGCGATCCCACTTGCGGGTTTTCGCGCGGAACTTCGTGACCTTCTGAATCGCTGCACCGAGCGGGGCCTCGGGCCCCGACAGCTCGCCGAGCTCGGCGAGCAGTGCGGGCGCACTGAGTGGACGGCAGCCGCGCCGGTATTCGAGGCCTACCTTGATTCGCTTGCGCTCGAGGGGAGTATGGCGATCGAAGCGGGCGCGCGCCTTGATTTGGGGGTTCTGGTCGATCGCGCGTGCGCGGTGATCGAGAACGCCGAGGCGCTGGAGTTTCTCGCTATCGACGACGCCCAGGACTTCACCGCGAGCGGAGTGCGTATCGTCTCGGCGCTCGCGGCCCGCTCCGGACGTTTCCTCGTGACCTCGAACCCGGATGCGACTGTTGAGGGCTTTCGTGGTGGCATGGCCGATGCGGCATCGCGGATGGCAAGTGCGCTCGCCTCTGACTCGCGTTCGTGTGCCGTAGTCACGCTCGAGCAGAGCTACGCCCAGGAACCGGCCCTTTCGCGACTCGTTGCCACACTCGCCTCACACCTCCCGCTCGAGGGCGCTCCGACTGCGCTGAGGAAGCTCACCCATGAGGAAGGCGTGGCTGATTCTTTCGCGCTCGCGACCGCCTCGAGTGACGAGGCAGAAGCCCGTGATATCGCGACAGCGATTCGGCTCCTCGCGGCCGTTCACGGCGTGTCCCGTGACGATATCGCCGTCGTATGCCGTTCGGCGTCGGCCGCGCGGGCCCTCGCGGAGCGGCTGTCACGAGTCGGGATTGACGCCGAAGCGACGCTTCGCGCTACCGCGCTTCGCGAGGAGCCTGTGATCCGTGACCTTTTCACGATCCTTGCGTGGGCACTCGGAATCGAGCAGTTACGCGATGAGCGCCTCGTCGAGATTCTCCGCGGGCCGTGGGGCGGAATCGACGACGGCATGGTGCGCGAGCTGCGGCGCTGGGCCCTCTCGCACAGTGCACACACGCGCGGCGACGCCGCGATCCTCTCGATCCTCAACGATGCGGGAGTTGCGCTACCGGCGCCAGCAGGTGCCGCTGCTGAGTCAGAAAGCGGTCGAGAACGCTACCTTCGTGCGGTGACGGCTCCGCTTCGGCGACTTCGCCGAATGCGCGACGCGATCGTTTCCGCGCGCGATTCGGGGATTCTTCCGCTTTTGTGGGCGGCGTGGGAGGCTTCGCACCTTGCCGCGCGGTGGCAGAACGAGGCGATTGCCATGACTGCGAGCGTGCAGGCGCGCTCGCGCGCACAGCTCGCCAACGCTCGCCTCGATGCGCTCGGCGCGCTTTTTACTGCGGCCGACCGCTACGAAGAGCGACGCGGAGGCGACGACATCGCGGTGTTCATGTCGCACATCGAGGCCCAGGCCGTGCCGGAGGACTCCCTCAGCGCACGCGGGCGGGTGAGCGGTATCGTGCGCGTACTCACGCCCGCAGCCGTCGCGGGAGAGAGCTTCGATACCGTGATTCTCGCGGGCCTCAACGAGGGGGCCTGGCCGAATCTCCGCCTCCGCTCGGGGGTGCTCGGCGCCGCCGATCTGGCACTCTTTATCGACCGGCCCGGGCCCATACCCAATCGAGCGGAACTTCGGGCGATGAGGCGAAACGCGAACCTCCACGACGAGATTCGCCTCGCGATCGCGGCACTTTCACGTGCACGGAGCCGCGTTCTCGTGACCGCCGTTGAGAACGATGAATCGGCGCCTTCGGGCTTGTTTCGCGTGCTCGAAAGCGCCGTGAAGTGCGAGGTAGTGCCGTGTGGCTGGGTAGCGTCGGCCCTCCGCAGCGCAAATCCCGGGCCCTTTCCCGAATCTCGCCAACTTGTTTCCGCGCTCGCGCGGGCCCTCGCATCCGAGAGTGCGGACCCTAGCCACCTCGCGGGCCTTCTCGCGGCCCTTCAGCGGGAGGGGATCGAAAGTGCAGGCCCTGAGAACTGGTATCACCAGCCGCTCACCCGCACCGACTCCCCGTTCCCCTCGGGTAGCACCCTCGCGCTTTCCCCGTCGAGTCTCGCGACAGCCGCGCAATGCCCGCGTGCGTTTCTCCTCGAAAGCGCGGGCGCCCGCACAAGCAGTGGAACCGCCCAGGAGGTGGGCACTCTCATCCACGCTCTCGCGGAGGCCCACCCCAGGGCGGGTGCGGCCGAGCTCGTTGCTGAATTTGCGAAGCGCGCACCCGAGGGCGAGGAGGTCGAACAGAACTGGCGCACGCGCGCCGAACGCGCTCGAATCGTGCAGATGCTCGAAAAGCTCGGGGCCTACCAGAGCGCGCATCCGGACGTCGCAGCGGTCGAGAAGCGTTTTTCCGTTCCGCTTGGTGAAGCGGTCGATATTCGCGGCTCCATCGACAGGGTTGAGCGTGAAGCGGGCGGACTCAGGGTCGTGGATTACAAGACGGGTAAGTCTGCACAGTCGAAAGCCCAGGCAGAACGCGACCCTCAGCTGGCCGCCTACCAATACGCGCTGGCGCACATGGAAAGTGACGAGCCCGTTGTCGGGGCGAGCCTCGTCTACGTTGGCACTGACGCGAAGTCGAGTGCCCTGCGGCATCAGGCGCCGCTCGGGGAGGGAGATGATCCCGACTGGTTCGAGAACCTCGTTCGGGAGATCGACGCGCGACTGCGCTCGGCGCGCGTGAACCTCGTTCGCAACCCCCACTGCAAGGTGTGCCCCGCCAAGCGTTCATGCCCGTTGTTTCAGGAGGAGATGTGACGAATGTGCGCCTAGGCGCGCGCGAGGTGGCGCGCCTTCTCGGCCAGCCCGAGCCGACGCCCGAACAGGTAGCCGTCATCGAATCTCCTCTCGCCCCCGCGCTCGTCGTTGCCGGCGCGGGAAGCGGCAAAACCGAAACGATGTCGGCGAGAGTCGTATGGCTTATTGCAAACGGCCTTGTCGAACCGCGCCACGTGCTTGGACTGACGTTCACGAAGAAAGCGGCGCACGAGCTCGCCGAGCGCATCGATCGGCGACTCTCGAGCCTTGCGTCCGCCATGCGTTCGGCGGGAATCGAGCTGCCCTCGACGCTTGCGGCGAGCACCGTTCACCTCGGCGGCCAGTCGCCGCGCGTGGCGACCTACAACGGTTTTGCGCTCGATCTTGTGCACGAGCACGCGCTGCGGATCGGCATTGACCCAGACTTCACGGTGCTCCCGCCCGCAGCGGCGTGGCAGATCGCCTACGACCTCGTCGAATCATGGCAGGGGGAACTTCCCTTCGATCATTCGAGCGGGTCCGTGGCCTCGGCGGTGCTCTCACTTTCGGGGGCGCTCAGCGATCACCTCCGCACTGCGCGGGACCTCGATGAGTATCTTCGACAGATCGAAGTCGAGACGATGAACCTCCCGCTTCAAAGCGATGGAGGGAAGAAACGCACCTCTCCAGCGAGCGTCAAGAGGCTGTGGCGCGTTCTCGAGCAGCGACGAGCCCTCGTGCCGCTCCTCGAAGCATTTGCTCGCGAGAAGCGCGAGCGAGGTGCGATCGACTTTTCCGATCAGGTGAGCTTCGCCGCCGTTATTGCGGAGGCGAGCAGCGAGGTGCGAGAGGACGCACGCACCCAGCACCGCGTGGTTCTTCTCGACGAATTCCAGGACACCTCGGTCGCACAGCTCGACCTGCTCGCGTCACTTTTCGGCACCGGGCACGCGACGTGTGCCGTGGGGGATCCGAACCAGGCGATCTACGGGTGGCGCGGTGCCTCGGCTGCGTCACTGTCCGCGTTCGTGGAGAGGTGGGGGAGCGAGGACACACCAGTGCGCCAATACACGCTCAGCACCTCGTGGCGCAACGACGCGGCCCTGCTCAAGGGGGCAAACGCGATCAGCGCCCCGCTCGCGGGCAGCACGGCCGGGGTGAAGGTTCCGACGCTTGCCCCGCGACCCGGCGCAGGCCCGGGCTCGATCACCGTCGCCGCCCACGCGACAGAGTTCGACGAGGCCCGCGCTATCGCCGAGTGGATTAGCGAAATCCGTGCCGCCCATGAAGCCGAGAGCGAAGCGCTCGACGAGGCGCCAGCGAGCGCGGCGGTCCTCGTGCGTTCGCGCTCGCGGATCCCGGTTCTGCAATCCGCGCTTGAAAACGCAGGGCTCAGCGTGAGCGTCGCGGGCGGCGATTCACTCCTCGCTCAGCGCGAGGTGAGCGATGTGCGCGCGCTGCTCGAAGTCGTGAACGATGCCTCGCGCTCCGATGCACTCGTTGAACTGCTCGAAGGGCCGCGCTTCCGCTTCGCGCCGGCGGACATCGCCGTGCTCGGTGAATGGCGCCGTGTGCTCGAACGCAGTGACGGAGCGCGGGCAGCTCGCATTGATCCGGCTGCGGCCTTCACGCTCGTCGATGCCGTTACCTCGCCGCCCCCGGTTGATTTCGTGAGCCCTGCGGGCCAGCGCCTCAGCGTGCCTGCCCGCGAACGACTCGCCAGGCTCGCGCAAATCGTGAGGGAGGTGCGCGGCGCCCAGGGGCTCGATATTCCAGACCTTGTGACGGTCGCCGTGAGGGCCCTCGGCATCGATATCGCGCTCGAATCAGATCCGGATAGGGACGTGTCACACGCGCTCGCGAACATCGAGCGGCTTCGTGCGCAGGCGGCAAGTTACGCCCGCACAGCCACAGCCCCGAGCCTCTCGGCGTTTCTCGCGCATCTCGACGTGTCCGAGGCCGAGGAGCGTGGTCTTGAAGCCGCGCCCACCCGGCCCCGTGACTCGAGCGCAGTCGTGATCTCGACCATTCATGCCGCGAAAGGACTCGAATGGGATCACGTGGCGATTGCCTCCCTCACCGAGGGGGCCTTCCCCTCCTACACGAGCCAGAGTGCAGCAAAACCGGAGGGCGCGCGTGAGTATCCCGCGCCGAGGGAGCTTGGGTGGATCAACGAACTTTCTCTCGCCACGATCCCCGTCGAACTTCGCGGCGATAGCGAGATTCTCGCGGAGCTTCGCTGGGCAGAGGCAGAAACCCAGGTTGAACTCGACGAACTCTTCGAAGAGTTTCGTCTCGACAGTGGGAAAGAGAGTCTGCGAGAGGAGCGCCGCCTCATGTATGTTGCGCTCACACGTGCGAGAAAGAGCGCTCTGCTCACGTATTCGGCGTGGGGCGAGGGAGTCTCAAAGCCGCGCCGCGCCTCTCGTTTCGCCGATGAGATTCGCGCGCTCGAGGGCGTCGCGGTCGTTGACATGGAAGGCGAAGTCGGCGAGAAAAACCCGCTCGAATCCTCTCCACGCCTCGCCGCATGGCCCGCGAAAGCTCACCCGCGAGAAGCAGCTGTTAAGGCGGCGGCAGCAGCCGTCGCGCTCGCGCGCGAGAGTGATGTGGATGCTCTCGCCACGCCCCAGCCCCACCCCGACCTGGCGCGCTTCACCGAAGCCACCCGACACGTCATCGCGAGTCAGCGTGCCGAGCGTGAAGCACGGCGCGTGCGCCTCCCGTCGCGCTTAAGCCCCTCGGATCTCGTGGCGCTCTCGGGCGCAAACGCCGATGAGCGCGTGAGAGAACTCGTGCGACCGATGCCGCGAAAACCCTCCGCGAGTGCGCGGCTCGGAACACGGTTTCACTCGTGGGTCGAGGAAACCCACGCTCACGGCGCCCTGCTCGATGTGGAGGAACTCTCCCTCGATCAGGATGACGATGACGTCCGCGAAAGCCTCCAGGAGCTAAAGGACAAGTTCGATCGCTCAGTGTTCGCCACGATGACTCCCCTCGCGCTCGAAGTTCCGGTTTCGCTCGCGCTTGAGAAGGCGTTTCTCTCCGGCGTGATCGATGCCGTGTACCCGAACCCGTCTGGTGAGGGGGTATGGATCGTGGACTGGAAAACGGGCCGCGTCCCCTCAGGCGAGGAGCTCGCGCGCAAATCGCTTCAACTCTCCGTATACCGCCTCGCGTGGCACCAGAAGACCGGCCTGCCGCTCAACCAGATTGAGACCAAGTTCCACTACGTCCAAGCCGAACGCACGATCGACATCACGCGACACCCGAGCGAGGCGCAACTGAGCCGGATGCTCGCCGCGCTCGCGTAGTTATGCGTATGGGCTGAAAGGCGCTAGCGCTCGGGCGTGATCTCGGGGTCGTGAGAGGCAAGTTCATCGAACTCGTGCTCTGCTTCCCGGCGGGCAAGTTCGGCGAGGTCATCATCAACCTCGCGCAGCATTTCGAGGGCATCGGCAACGATTGACTGATCGTCGGTGTCGCTTCCCGACAGTAGCCACTCGAGAACGGCGAACTCGCCGACGAGCTGAGTGCGCTCCTGGAGGCGTGCATCCGGGCGCACATCGAGGTTCGCGCAATACGCCGTGAAGAAGGCGTCGAACGCTTCCGGGTCGAGGCCGTGGAGCATCCATGTGAGATCACGAGCCGGATCAGCAACCTGCGCGTTTTCCCAGCCGGTAAAGCCAGAGATTTCGGTGCCTGTGGTGAGGGTCGTGTCTTCGTTCAAAGTGCCGTGGGTGAAACGCGGCGTGAACTGCCACAGTGAATCATCGGCAAGCAAGTGGGTCCATCGCTGTGCCACGGCCGAGGGGATCGGGTGACGGTCGCGGGCACGCTCGACGCTCGCGCGGTAGTTCGAGCGGATCTCCTCCGCGGTGAATTCCTCGACTCCAGAGGCCTGGCACGCGGCTTTCGGAGTGTTGTGGATCGTCGCGATAGCGCGGCCGACGTTCGCGGCGAGCACGTGGTCGTGACTGACTTCATCGAGGTGCAGCGGGACCCCCTCGAGCGCGAGGGCGATGGCTGCGCGACCGCCCTCGGGTATCGACGCAAACCCCTGAGGCGCCTGCAGGTAAGGAGCGAGCTCGGTACGCGAGAGCGCTTCGAGTACACCAATTTCTTTCGCGAGACGCGCGCCCGCAGTGGGGGTCGAGGGGGCGCTCACGACCCACAGTCGTTCCTGCGTGTCACGCACGAGTGCAGACTCGATCTCCTCACCCTCTGGGGTGGTCGCGGAAGTGGCCACGGGGATCACACCTGGAATCCCGGCCGTGGCAAGGGCAGCCAGTGCATAGGAATTTCGTCTCACCCCCTAACCGTATCCATTGTCTGCGGGTTGGATACTGTGGGACACATGCGAGCGCCCATGAATTTTCCTCACACGTACCTCACGTCCCACTTCGTGGCACCAGATGATGCGCGAGGAATTCCCGCTCCCTCCCACGCGACACTCGAGCGGCGCGCGGTTGTCGTTCACGGCGACACGGTGGCGGTGCAGGAGTGTTCGGACGGCGACGTTCGCCTGTGGATGCCCGAGGCTCCGGGCGCTGTGTTTCTCGGCCCGTGGCAGGATGGCGAGGCCTGGGCCTGCCACGAAAGAAGCCTTGACGGCGCGGGCATGACGCCCCCGAGCGACGTGCACATGCGAAGCATCCGCGAGGTCGCGCCCATGCTTTCCCCGCGTGAGAGAAGCCTCGCACTCAGCGCCGTGGGAATGCTCACGTGGCATCGAGACTCGCGCGCGTGCGCGCGCTGCGGCAGCCCCGTAAAAATGACCCGCGGAGGATGGTCGCAGTCATGCGATAACGGCCATGATTCCTTCCCCCGCACCGACCCCGCCGTGATCACTCTCGTTCGCGACCACGATGATCGCGTGCTGCTCGCCAACAATCGCAGCTTCACGGGCGGCATGGTCTCGGCGCTCGCGGGCTTTGTCGAACCCGGAGAAGACCTCGAGGATGCCCTCAAACGCGAGGTTCATGAAGAAACGGGGCTCATCATCGGTGACATCAACTATTTCGGCTCCCAACCGTGGCCGTTCCCACGCTCGATCATGGTGGCGTTCACCTCGCGCCTTGCGAAAGGCAGCGGTACGAGCATCACCCTCCAGCGCGAGGAGCTCGCGAGCGCCACATGGTTCACGCGAGATGAACTCACGGGAGCCCTCGAGCGCGGGGAGTTACGCCTGCCATCGCCCACGTCAATCGCACACTCGATGATCGACGCATGGAGGAAGGGGGAGCTCGCGTGAGCACTGCGGAGATGAGAGGTGCCGAGCACATCCTCGAGGGTCTCGACCCCGAGCAACGCCAGGTCGCCCAGTCCGTTGGCGCGCCACTGTGTGTTCTCGCGGGCGCCGGCACGGGCAAAACACGGGCGATCACCCACCGCATCGCCTACGCGATTGCCAGTGGGGGCTACGCGCCCAACCACGTTCTCGCACTGACGTACACCACCAAGGCGGCTGCCGAGATGCGTTCCCGTCTGCGTGACCTGGGTGTGCCGGCCGTCCAGGCCAGAACGTTCCACTCCGCGGCGCTCAGGCAGCTCACCTACTTTTGGCCGTCAACCGTCGGAGGCCCGGCCCCGGACCTCGTGGACCGAACCCTGCCGCTCGTAGGGCAGGCCATGAGCCGTCTGCACATGCGTGTGGATCCGGCGGCCCTTCGCGACATCTCCGCCGAGGTCGAGTGGGCGAAATCCTCGATGATCGTTCCCGAGGAGTACCCGCTCGCGGCGGCGCGTCTTTCTCGGGCGGGAGTTGCAGGTTTCGAGCCGCGCACTCTCGCGCGGATTATGACCCAGTACGAGGACCTGAAAACCGAGCTTCACCTCATTGACTTTGCCGATGTTCTTTTGCTGACGGCCACGATGATTCAAGAGCATCCGCAGATGGCGCACGCCGTGCGCTCCCAGTACCGTCACTTCACGGTCGACGAGTATCAGGACATCTCCCCCCTGCAGTTCCGGCTTTTGCGTGCGTGGCTTGGCAACGCGAGCGACGTGTGCGTCGTGGGTGATGCCGCACAGACCATCTACTCGTACGCGGGAGCGGATTCGAGCTATCTGCTCGAATTCAGGAAGGAATTCCCCCGCGCGAACGTGATCCGGCTCGAGCGCAATTACCGCTCGAGTCCGCAAATCGTCCAGGTCGCGAACGCTGTGCTCGCGCGGGCACAAGAGGGCAGGGACTCGCACGTGGAGCTTCGGGCGCAGCGGTCCGACGCCACCCGGCCCCTCGTCGTTGGCTACCCCGATGAAACAGTTGAGGCGCGTGAGGTTGCGCGCTCGATTGCCGAGCTTCTCGCGAAGGGCAGGAATGCGAGCGAGATCGCCATTCTCTTGCGCGTCAATGCTCACAGCGAGCGGTTCGAGGATGCTCTCGACCGCGAGGGGGTCGCGTACCAGGTGCGCGGCGGCCAGAAGTTCTTCGAGCGCCGCGAGGTGCACGAGGCGATGAGTGCTCTGCGGGCGGCGCTAGGCACGGGCGGAGGCAACGACCCGGATGTGGGCCGTGTCGTTCGCGATGTCCTGTCCTCGCGCGGCTGGTCGCCGAAGGCTCCCGAATCCCGCGGGGCGATCTTCGAGCGGTGGGCTTCTCTCAATGCACTCGTGCAGGTGGCTGACTCGATTGCCGAGCGTGCGGGAGCGAGCCTGAAAGACGTCGTGGCTGAGCTCGAGGAGCGCCGCGAGGCGCAAAGCGCCCCCGTGAGCGAGGCCGTCACGATTGCAACGGTGCACGCGGCAAAAGGCCTTGAGTGGCCAGTGGTGTTTGTCGTGGGAGCGAGTGAGGGGACGTTCCCCATCTCATACGCGAAGACCGACAAGGAAATCGAAGAAGAACGCCGGTTGTTCTACGTCGCCCTGACGCGTGCGCGCGACGTCCTTACCGTCACCTGGGCCGCGGCACGGGCCGAGGGCGCGAAGGCATCGAGGAAGGCCTCTCGGTTTATCGC
Source organism: Dermabacter jinjuensis (assembly GCF_902381725.1). Taxonomy (GTDB): domain Bacteria; phylum Actinomycetota; class Actinomycetes; order Actinomycetales; family Dermabacteraceae; genus Dermabacter; species Dermabacter hominis. The sequence goes on from NZ_LR698963.1 coordinate 1,442,045, forward strand.
GGGGGCTTTCGATCACCGCGACGAAGGCGCTGCTGAACGCGTGGCGATGAAGCGGACGACGGGTCGGCGCGGTGCACGTGTGTTCACGACGTGCAAGGGGTGCGGCGAGGCTCTCACAACGCCTGGTGAACAGAAAGTCGGGCGCCACGCGGAGTGCGGGGGAGAGGAGAGCGCGGAGCTCTTCGGGAGACTACGTGCGTGGCGTCGCGAGCGCGCGAGCGAGCTCAAGCGTCCTGCTTTCGCGGTGTTTACCGATTCGACTCTGCTCGCGATCGCGGATCGAGCGCCCGGAAGCCTCGAGGAGCTTCACCAGGTGCCCGGCGTGGGGCAGACGAAGCTCACCCAGTTCGGTGAGGAGGTTCTCGCGATTATCAGCGAGGCTCGCTGAACGCACGTAAAAAGAACCGGCGCCACCGTGGCGCCGGTTCTTTTTGTTCGCGGGGACGGCGAGCGAATGTGCGCTCGCGTGCCTCACTTGCTGGGGAGGAAGCGGTTGAGCTTCGTGCCGCACTCGGGGCACTCAGCCTTTGCCGCGCGGCGGCCCTTGTCGTTGACCTGGATGGTGCCGGTTGCTTCGTGCTTCGCGCGGCACTTCACGCAGTAGAACTCGCCCGTGTAGGTTTCGTCAGCCATGGTTGCTCCTAGGGATTGTGATGAACTCATTGTTCCTCGCCACTGTATAGGCAATTTCGGGCCCTTGAGAACTCAACACTCCGCGTATGAGACAAAGAAACCGCACGTCAGAGCCCTTTTTGGGAATGGTTCGCAAGTACGGCTGGTTGAGGAGGTGTTCCGGAGACTTAGGTGTCGGCTGTCTATAAAAAAAGGGGCGATCCTCCGGGGGCGCTTAACGCACATAGGCCTTCCCCGCCCACGAGCGTTTGTTTTCCCGGAGGATCGCTTCTTCATCGAATGTAGTGCCAGGGGCGGGCTGGGTCAAAGCGACGACGGGGAGTGAATGTGGATAACTTTGGTGTTGTTGTGGACACCCCTTGAACCTGTGTGGAAAGTGTGTGTGGATAATCGGGTATAGGGGTCTAACGGTGATGTTGACCTGCGCGAATGCTGCTTCTCGGTGGTGAATATTAATTTCTTGCAACATGTGTTGCAGTCCGCAAAATTCGTCACAAAGGGGACGGGAGTCCCCGCACTTCCTCGCTTATCCACAACACCGGGGTGCTTGTCAAGCTCGCGCGCACTACACTCGCTGCGTGCCCCACCGACGACCCGAACGCGAACAACTCCACCTCGACGGCATCGGCGAGCCCATCGACGTGGTTCGCTCAGCTCGCCGTCGCAAAACCATCACCGCACGTCGCAGGGGCGGAGTGTTTGAGTTGCTTGTGCCCGCGAGACTTTCGGCACGTGAGACGCGCAAGTGGGCGCGCGACATGTATGCGAAGTACGGCAACCGCGCTGAGCCGGCAGTTGCGAGTGACGAGGACCTCATGGCGCTCGCCCGTGCGTTGAGGGAAAAGTACCTGCCGAGCGTGCCAGAGCCTTCGAGCGTGCGATGGGTAACAAACCAAGGCAAGCGCTGGGGATCATGCACGAGCGCGGATGGCTCAATACGTCTTTCACACGTCCTGCAGGGCATGCCGACATACGTGATCGAGTCGGTCCTTGTGCACGAGCTCGCCCACCTTCTCGAACCGAATCACTCGCGGGCCTTCCGCACCCTCGAGGCTTCTTACCCCGAGCATGAGCGCGCGAATGGGTTCCTCGAGGGGTACGTATTTGCCCAGCGCTCAGCTCGGGATGAAGATTGATGCCCCCAGTCCGCTGATCCGGCCTCGCCCGGTCGCGTGTGCGCACCTCAAACAGTTGAGCGGAAACGCGGCAGGAGGACGCTGTGGGATCAGGTGCGGAGCCGTTCGAGTGTAGGAACGAGGTCAGGTACGACGCCTGCCGGGAGCGCATCGAGCCTCCACCAGCGCACGTCGTTGCTTTCCTCGCTCAGTCTCAGGGCATCCGTGGGCCCCGTGGGAGTCACTGCCGCGCGCATGAGGTACTGCACATCCCAGTGCTCGCTGCACACGGTGAAGTTCTTATTGAGGGTGTGCGCATGGAGCTTAAAAGGAGCGTTGCCCACGATCTCGAGGTCTTCAAGCCCCGACTCCTCGAAAACCTCGCGCCTCGCGGCCCCCTCGAAGCTCTCCTCGCCCGCGTCGATATGCCCGCCGAATTGGAGCCATGCCCCGACCTTGCGGTGGTGATGCAGCGCAACGAACCGGCCGGAGGCATCGATGACGATTCCGCTAGCCGTGAAATGCACGGGCCCACTCGACTTGAGGTGTGCATTCTCGCTCGAGGCCGCAAGCGCGAGAAACTGCTCCCTCTCACGCGAAGGGGTGCATGTCTCGAGTTCTGCGAGGAATCGGCCGGGCAGACTCACTGCTCGTCGCTCGGGTTTTCGTCGTCGCCTCGGGGATCCTCAGGTTCCTCTCCGCGGCCGTCGAACTCGCCGTCCAGCAGCTTGCGAAGTTCCTCGTCGAAATCGGGAGAGGCGGAGTTCATCGAACCGAACTCGGGAAGGTCGGGAAGCCCGTCACCGTCGGAATCCTCCGTGGGCACGGGTGCCTGTGGCGCTTGCGGGCGCCCGCTGAGAACCTCGGGGCTGGGGAGGAGATCCGGGTGGGCCCAGACCTTTTCGCGGCCCTGCATCCCTTCGGTCGCGAGCACTGACTCCCACCATGCGTACGCTTCCTTGACCGAGCGCGGGTGCAGTTCGATGCCCACGAGATTTGTGAGGGTGTCGAGCGCGCTCCCGCCGGTTGCGCGGCGGCGCTGGACGAGTTCGCGCATCGCGTCGAGGCGGGGGAGTTTGTCGCGGAGGGTTTCGGTCACGACGAGATCGACCCACGACTCGATAAGCGCGAGGGTCGTGGTGAGTTCGGTCAGGGCGCGCTCCTGCTCAGCCGAGCGCGTGAACGTGAAGATGTCCTCGGGGTTGGTTGCACTGATCGCCGCGGGATTGTTGACGTCGAGGTCGCGGATCTTCTCCTCGAGAGCCCCCATGTCGAGGGTGATGCCTCGCGCGTATCCCTCGATCGCGGTGAACAGATGCTCCGGAAGCCACGGCGCGCTCTTGAAGAGGGTCTGGTGGGCGATTTCGCGCGCGGTAAAGAAGATGCGCGCCGCGTCGAGGTCAAGCTCTGTGCCCTCGAGGACATCGGTGAGGTTTGCGGGCACGATCACGGGGGCATAGAAGGTCCAAAGCGGAAGCGAAAGGTCGGTCACGCCGATCGCCTCGCGCGCAATTGAGCCGATCGCGTGGCCAAACTGGAGGCCGAACATCGTGCCGCCCATTTTCTTCATCATGGCGCTCGGGTCGCCGAGGGCCCCGCCCATGGCGCCGAGGGGGCCGGTGCTGCCAAGCTGCTCGAGACCGCCCAGCTCGCCGAGCTGCTTCGCAAAAGCATCGCCGATCGCCTCGGCCATGTATTGCGCGACCGGCTCGACGATTTTCTGCCAGCGCGGCAGCGTGCGGTTCACCCATGTACCGCGGCTCCAGCACTCGACCGCGTCGCTCACGACTGCGAAATCTGTTTTCTCCGCAAGCCACAGTGCTGCGATGTTGCCTGCTTCGCGCAGGGCGCGTTCTTCGGTGTCGCCCACGTTTGGATCGCCGGCCGTGCCGATTGACGTGCCGCCGATCTGCGGGAGTGCGCCCGTGGGCAGGAGAGTGACGTTTCCGGCCGCGACCTGGCGCGCGAGATCATGGCCGAGTTTCCAATTGACGGGGCCGTCGCCGCCCGCGGCAAAAAGTGACTGCATCTGAATCGCTGCCATGCGCAGCATTGCCGGGTCACTGGGCAGGCCGGCGCTCTTCGCGAGCTCGGAAAGATCGAGACCCTCGAGTGCGCCCGGGGGAATCTGCCCCTGGAAAATCTCCTCGAGGAACTTGCGGAGGTTTTCTTCGTTGGACTCGTCGCTCATGCGCGCTCCTGTCGATTGAGGCGGCGGGCCGCCGACCACGGATTACCCAAGCGTATCGACCGCGGGGAACGAGGGGTACAGTTTTCGCTTCCCGCGAAGGGGCATGCAGGCGCTTTCGCGGAATCTTTGGGACAATGACCGCGTGAAAAATGCCCTATCGAAGCTCATGATCGTTCCCGAGAGTGTCACGAATGCGCGCCTGTACAGGCGCCGCCTATGGACGGTGAACCTCTCGGCGCTCGTGCTCGTCGTGATGACCGTGGTTGCCGCCGTGCTGCCCGCTCCCTACGTCGTCGAATCGCCCGGCCCCTCACTCAACGTGCTCGGCGAATACGAGGGCAAGGACATCGTGAGCGTCGAGAATCGCGATGGGGCCGCAAGTGAAGGCGAACTGCGCATGACGACCGTGTCGGTCCAGGGGTCTCCCGGCTATGACATCCCGCTCGCCGGTGTCATGTCCGCGTGGTTCGATCGGGACCGCTCGATCATGCCAGTTGAGGCTCTCTACCCGGACGATACGGATGCCGAAGACAACAGCCTTATGAACACGGTTGAGATGAACGGCTCGCAGCAGGAAGCGATCGCCGCTGCGCTCGCGAAGCAGGGCATTTCGTACTCAACGACGACCATCGTCGCAGGCGTGCGAAGCGATGGAGGGGCGGCTAATCGCCTCGAGCCCGGCGACGTCGTGCTCACGGTCAACGGCCAGCAGGTCACCGATGTCGCTTCGGCTGGAGAGGCCATTGGCCGCACGCCGCGAGGGCAGAAGGTAAACGTGACCGTGCGACGCAAAGGCGAAGAAAAGTCCTTCGCGCTCATGCCGCGCTACGAGGGGGAGCGGGCGCTTGTCGGCATCGTGCTCTCGCGCGGCTTCGAGTTCCCAGTGAAGGTGAACTTCGCGCTTGACGGGATCGGCGGGCCGAGTGCGGGCATGATCTTCGCCCTCGCGATCTACGACGAGATGACGCCCGGCGATCTCACGGGAGGCAAGAAGATCGCGGGCACGGGCACAATCGATGAGCAGGGCACGGTGGGCCCGATCGGCGGGATTCGCCAGAAAATGATCGGGGCGCGGTCCGACGGCGCCGAGTATTTCCTCGCCCCTTCGGACAATTGCGATGATGTCACCGGGCACATCCCCAAGGGCCTTCAGGTGGTCAAGATCGACACGCTTTCGGATGCCATCAACTCGGTTGAACAGATCGCTTCTACGGGTTCGATCAGGGGCCTGCCTACGTGCGGTTAGGCAGCGAGAACAGCGTCGGTACACGCACACGACACGAAGGAGAGGTTATGGCAAGCGCAAGGCGCAGGTCACAGGATTCGGTCACTCAGTTCACGGTGGTGTTCGACTTCGGAGGTGTGCTCGCCGCCCACCACAATCCCGTTCCGGTCGTTCACGCCGAAGTCGGTGGCGAGTACGAATCGGTTCGTGAGGTGTACTGGCGCGAGCGCGTGAAGCTCGACGGCGGGGAGATCTCGGTCGTCGAGTATTGGCGGGCCGTGTGCGAGGCCGGGGCGATCGGTGAGCCGACCGCCGAGGAGATCGAAGCCCTCATCGACCTCGATAACCGGTACTGGGGTCAGATCGCCAAGGGGAGTCGCGAACTTATTCACGATCTCGCGCGCAACTCGGTGCGAATTGCACTGCTCTCGAACACGAACGCACCCTTCGGCGAGTACGTGCGTCAGCAAGAATGGTTCGAGCCCTTTGAATTCGCGATCATTAGCGCCGAAGAGAAGGTCCAAAAGCCCGATCTCGAGATCTTCGAAATCCTCCTCGACGCGATTGCGCACGAAACGGGCGGCGTTGCCAAACCTCGCAACGTGATCTTCTTCGACGACCTGCAGTCAAACGTCGATGCCGCCCGCAAGCTCGGCATCGATGCCCACTATTGGCCGCGCAATGACCGCACGGTGGCGTCGGACACCGCCGCCGAACCCGACCGACCCGGCTGGGAAATCGCGCGTGAAATCCTTACCGAACGTGGGGTTCCGCTCGGCTGAAACGCAGGCGCCACCGTTAGACTGAAACCATTGTGCCCGCCGCTGCGGCTCGAGCCGGCGGCATGGCGGGGGAACCAACCCACGAGTCAAATGGAGAGACATTGGCAGAGTTCATCTACACCATGTACAAGGCGCGCAAGCAAGTGGGCGACAAGGTCATCCTTGACGACGTCACCATGAGCTTCTTCCCGGGCGCCAAGATCGGCATGGTTGGCCCGAACGGCGCGGGTAAGTCGACCATCCTCAAGATCATGGCGGGGCTCGACGAGCCGAGCAATGGCGAAGCGCGCCTCAGCCCCGGCTACAGCGTGGGCATTCTCCTTCAGGAGCCGCCGCTCAACGAGGAGAAGACCGTCCTCGAGAACGTCCAGGAAGGCATGGGCGAGCTTTACGCGAAGGTCCAGCGTTTCAACGAAATCGGCGAGCTCATGGGTGAGCCGGATGCGGATTTCGATGCGCTCATGGCCGAGATGGGCACTCTTCAAACGGAGATCGACGCCGCGAACGGCTGGGATCTCGACTCGCAGCTCGAGCAGGCGATGGACGCGCTTCGCTGCCCTCCGGGTGACGAGCCGGTGACGCACCTGTCCGGTGGTGAGCGCCGTCGCGTCGCGCTGTGCAAGCTTCTCCTCCAAAAGCCCGATCTGCTCCTCCTCGATGAGCCCACGAACCACCTCGATGCCGAGTCAGTTCTGTGGCTCGAGAAGCACCTGCAGAGCTACGAGGGCGCCGTTATCGCGATTACCCACGATCGCTACTTCCTCGATCACGTCGCCGAGTGGATCGCCGAGGTCGACCGTGGCCACCTCTACCCGTACGAGGGCAACTACTCGACCTACCTCGAAAAGAAGCAAGAGCGCCTCGAGGTTCAGGGCAAGAAGGACCAAAAGCTCCAAAAGCGCCTCAAGGAAGAACTCGAATGGGTTCGCTCGAGCGCGAAGGGCCGCCAGGCAAAGTCCAAGGCACGCCTCGCTCGCTACGAGGAGATGGCGAAGGAAGCCGAGTCGATGCGCAAGCTCGACTTCGAAGAAATCACGATTCCGCCGGGCCCGCGCCTCGGCAACGTCGTGATCGATGCGAAGAATCTTAAGAAGGGCTTCGGCGATCGCGTTCTCATCGACGGCCTGAGTTTCTCGCTCCCACCGAACGGCATCGTCGGCGTGATCGGTCCGAATGGCGTGGGTAAGACCACCCTCTTCAAGACCCTCGTGGGGCTCGAACCTCTCGACGGTGGCGAGCTCAAGGTCGGCGAGACCGTGAAAATCAGCTACGTCGACCAGAACCGCGAGAACATCGACCCCGAGAAGAACCTGTGGGAGGTCGTGAGTGACGGCCTCGACTTCATCGAGGTCGGCAAGGTTGAGATTCCCTCGCGTGCCTACGTGTCGCAGTTCGGCTTCAAGGGCCCGGACCAGCAGAAGAAGGCCGGCGTGCTCTCGGGCGGTGAGCGCAACCGCTTGAATCTCGCGCTCACGCTTAAGCAGGGCGGCAACCTGCTGCTCCTCGACGAGCCGACCAACGATCTCGACGTGCAGACCCTCAGTTCACTCGAAAACGCGCTCTTGAACTTCCCCGGCTGCGCCGTGGTCGTTTCGCACGACCGCTGGTTCCTTGACCGCGTTGCGACCCACATCCTTGCCTACGAGGGCACCGAGGAGAACCCCTCGAATTGGTACTGGTTTGAAGGCAACTTCGAGTCGTACGAGAAGAACAAGGTTGCGCGTCTTGGAGAGGATGCCGCGCGTCCGCATCGCGTGACGCATCGCCGCCTCACGAGGGACTAATAACGTCGCTCGCTCCTTTGAGCGAAGGAGTCGACCGAAAAACCCGGGACTTTCGAGGTCCCGGGTTTTCTTTGCCTTAACATCTGTGCTACTGTATTAAGTACGTAATACAGTAAGACAAGGTGGTGTGGATGGACTTCGATGCTTCGAGACCGGTGTGGGTCCAGCTGGTCGAGGAGTTCACGCGAAAAATTGCGGCGGGCGAATGGATTGCGGGCCAAAAGGTCCCTTCGACTCGCGACCTTGCCCTCGACTATCGCGTCAACCCCAACACCGTACAGAAAGCCCTCGCCGAGATGGACCGGCGGGGCCATACCAAGAGCGAGCGAACATCGGGGCGCATAGTGCTCGTCACTGATGACGCTACGGATGACCTCAAAACTAGCGAGAGTGAAGCGATTGCGGATCGTGCACTCGAGCAGCTCACGGGGCTAGGACTCTCGCCCCAGGATATTGAAACGCTCTTCCGTGAGCGTCTCTTAAATCACTCTCGAAAGGGTGAAAAACCATGACTTCGCAACTTTTGCGAGTAGACAAGGCTTCAAAGGCCTACGGGGCAACGATTGCCCTCGACAGCGTCGATCTCGATGTCGAGCCTGGGAGCATCGTCGGGCTGATCGGCGAGAACGGCTGTGGAAAATCGACCTTCCTCAAGGCAGTCGCGGGCCTCGTTCGACTGGATTCTGGTGAAGTGCGGGTGTGCGCGAATTAGTCGGGCCACGATCGAAATCGATGGTGAGCTACCTGCCGGATCGTTCGGCGCTTCCAGCGCGCTTTACTGTCGAGTCCTGCATGCGCGTGTTTGGGCAGGTGTTCGCGGACTTCGACGAGGCTAAGGCGCGCGCGATCCTCAAAAACTTCGGTATAGAGCCAACGCGGCGTCTGCATGAACTTAGTAAAGGGCAGCAGGAAAAGGCGCATATCGCGCTCGCCATGGCACGCGACGCGCGGCTATTTCTTCTCGATGAGCCGATCTCTGGCGTTGATCCGCTTTCGCGCGAGCAAACGTTGCGCGAGGTGATCGCGGCTCTCGGCGACGACTGTTCTCTCCTTATTACTTCGCACATGGTGCAGGATCTCGAGTTGATCGTGGATCGGGCGCTTCTCATGCGCCGCGGTCAGATCGTCGACGATGTCTGTCCCGATGAACTGCGTGAACAGACGGGCGACGGGCTCGTCGAACGACTGAGGAAGGTGTATGGATATGAACGCACACGCAGATAGCATGAGGTTGCCTGGCTTCGGGACCATTGTGCGGCTCGATATGAGCCGCGTGTTACCGATGACAGGTATGGCCACGCTCGCAGGCATTGCGGTGGCACTCGCGTTCTCCGGCCTAGGGGCCCTCGTGGCGCCTCTCAAGCCGGTTGCTTTTGTGGGGGTATGGATGGCTGCGGGCCTGTTGGTCGCTGCGACCGGCCTAGTGCTTGCGGGGTATTTCTACGTGAGCATGGTGGGGCGTGAAGCCCCGGTCACTCGCACGTGGCCCGTCGGTGGGCTCGCCCTTTTGGCAGGGAAGCTCGTGAGCGGCGTGCTTGCTTTATTCGTATCGGTCGTGGGGACGCTCGTGATGGTGATTCTTTCGTTCGCGTGTCTTGCACCCAAAGGAGACCTCGCCCTCGGTGATCTCATGACCGGAGTCGGGCAACTATTCCGCGAGCACCCGGTGGTGTTGACGTGCGGGCTCATGTGGATAGTGCTTGGGGTCGTGTCGTTCCTCGCCTACGTGTATTTCGCCGTGCTTGTGGGAAGTAAGGGGTTCTTGGGCAGGCTTGGAGTCGCGGGGCCTGTGATTGTCGCGGTGTTCATGTGGGCCGTGGTATCGCAACTCGTGGGTGTGGTGTCCATCCTCATTCCCCTGTCGTTTAACGTCGACTCGTGGTCTATTGAGACGGTGAGCATCCTCGGCTCCATCATCAACGCTGTGAAGACAGATGCGGAGGTTCCACTGCTCCCAATCGCACTTCCTGTTCTCCAGAGCCTCGTCACGCTCGCGCTTCTCTTCTGGTGCGCGTGGGACTGCTCGAAAATCCGCGATATCCAGTAATGATCGCCGTGGTCGAGCCCGCCGCTAACCTCAAGCAAACTCCGCAAGAACTTTTCATGCGGAACATGCATGGTAAGCGGCGGGCTCGGCTACCTTAAGGGATATGAAGGCACTTCGTACTCTTTCCGTGACGTCAGAACTCCCCGCCGAGCTCGAGGGGCTTCGCACCCTCGCCTACAACCTTCGGTGGACCTGGAACGCCGAAACCCGCGACCTTTTCGAGGCGCTCGATCCGCGTGCGTACGAGGAGAGCAACCGCAATCCCGTTGTGCAACTCGGGATGGTGCCCGCGCGCCGCTACAGCGAGGTTGCGGCTGATCCGAAGTTCCGCTCTGCCCTCGAGGACTGCCTCGAGGATCTCGACACCTACATGACGAGTGAGCGCTGGTTCCAGAAAGAGGTGCCGGCCGCTCCGGCAATCGCGTACTTCTCGATGGAGTTCGGTATCACCCCGACCCTCCCGATCTACTCGGGTGGTCTCGGCATCCTCGCCGGTGACCACCTGAAGTCCGCCTCGGACCTCGGCGTCGACCTCATCGGCGTGGGTCTGCTTTATCAGTGGGGCTACTTCTCCCAGTCGCTCAACCGCGAAGGTTGGCAGCAGGAAAACTACAAGCAGAACGTCACTGAGGATCTCGCGGTCGTGCCCGTGACGGATGCCGACGGTGACCAGGTGTGCGTGAATGTCACGTTCCCCGGCGAGCGGATCATCACGATCGCTCTGTGGAAGGCCCAGGTGGGGCGCATCTCGCTGCTTCTCCTCGATACGAACGTTGAAGGCAACGACGAGGGCGCCCGCCAGATCACCGACCGCCTTTACGGTGGCGACCACTTCCACCGTATTGAACAGGAGATCGTGCTCGGCATCGGCGGTGTGCGAGCCGTCGAGCGGTTTGCTGAGCTCGAGGGGCGCCGCGAGCGAGACGTCTTCCACCTCAACGAGGGCCACGCGGGCTTCCTCGGCCTCGAACGCATCGGTCAGCTCATGGGTAAGGGCCTGAGTTTTGATGCGGCGCTCACGAAGACCCGTGCGGGCTCGGTCTTTACCACTCACACCCCCGTTCCCGCCGGTATCGATCGTTTCGATGCGGGCCAGCTGCGTCACTTCCTCGATGCGGACGGCAACGGCATTTCACGCCTCGTCCCGAATCTGCCGGTGGAGGCTGCGCTCGCGCTCGGTGTCGAGGATGGCGGGCAGATCTTCAACATGGCGCACATGGGGTTCCGCCTCTCGCAGCGGTCGAATGGTGTTGCGAAGCTCCACGGCGAGACGAGCCGCCGCATGTTCAAGGACCTTTACCCGGGCTTCGACGAGGCGGAGGTGCCGATCACCTCGATTACGAACGGTGTACACCGCCGCACGTGGATCTCGCGCCCCATGGATGCGCTGTACAAGAGCGTGTTCGGCGATATTGACCTGTCGGCGCGCAGCGACTGGTCGCAGCTTGGGACCTTGAGTGACAAGGCACTTCTCGATGTCCGAAATACGCTGCGCGCGAATCTTGTCGAGCGTGCGCGCGAAGATGTACGCCGTTCGTGGGTGCGCCGCGGTGCGCACCCGGGCGAGCTTGGCTGGGTTGATTCGGTGCTCGACCCGAACGTGCTCACGATCGGCTTCGCGCGTCGCGTCTCCACCTACAAGCGCCTCACGCTCATGCTGAGCCAGCCGGAGCGCCTGCGGGAAATCCTCCTCAACGAGGAGCGGCCCGTGCAGATCGTCGTGGCTGGCAAGGCACACCCCGCGGATTACCCCGGCAAGGAGTTCATGCAGCGCCTCGTGCAGTTTGCGGACGATCACGGCGTGCGCCACCGCATCGTGTTCCTCGCGGACTACGACATTCGCATGGCGCAGTACCTCGTGTCCGGCTCGGACGTGTGGCTCAACAATCCAATTCGCCCGGAGGAGGCCTCAGGCACCTCGGGCATGAAGGTTGCGCTCAACGGCGGTCTCACGTTCTCGACCTCCGACGGTTGGTGGGATGAAATGGCCACCGACGACGCGGGCTGGACGATCGAAACCGTCGACATCGAGGATCGCGCCGAGCGCGACCGCCTCGAGGCGGAGAGCCTCTACAACATTCTCGAGAACCGCATCGTTCCGCTGTTCTACGACAGGGACGAGAGCGGCGTTCCGGCGAAGTGGTTGCAGATGGTACGCAATTCCCTCATGGAAATCGCGCCGAAGGTGACCGCGACTCGCATGGTGCGCGATTATGTCGAGCAGCTGTATGCGCCGGCATCGCAGTCGGTTGCGCTGTTTGCGAACGATGAGGGTCTTTCTCACGAGTTCGCTGAGTACAAGCAGCGGCTCGCGCAGGGCTGGGGTGGCGTGAGTGTTCGCGAGGTCGAGGATTCGGTTGACGGTGATGTTCTCGCCGTGAGCGCGAGTGTTGAGCTCGGGGAGATCCATGCCGACGACGTCCAGGTCCAACTTGTCGTGGGCTCCGCGAACGAGGACGGCGAACTTGAGGATCCCACCACCGTGGCGATGACGCAGGGCGTGGATGGCCGCTATGCGGCCGAGCACCCGCTCGAAACCCTCGGGTCGGTGGGCTACACCGTGCGCGTTGTGCCCTCGCATCGCGTTCTTGCTCACACCGCTGAGCTTGGCCTAGTGCACGTCGCACAGTGAATGGGGTGTACGCTGGCATAGCTTGTCGTTAGGTCGGGCATAAGTATCGACCTCAAGGTGTCAGAGAGTATCGGGTGGAAGGAGTCGATCGGATGATGCGGCTTCGCCACCCGATTCTTTCGTGGCTCTTCGTGTTGCCCGCGGCGATAGGTGTGTTTGCCTTTATTCTCTTGCCGGTTGTTGTGGCCTTCGGGCTTTCACTGACGAACTGGGAGATCGTTGGCTCGCACGACTTCATCGGTCTCAAGAACTACGAGATCCTGTTCACGGGTGACGCCCTGTGGAACTCCTTGTTTGTCACGCTCCTTTTCACCCTCATGAGCGTGCCTCTCGGGATTGCGCTCGGGCTACTCCTCGCGATCCAGCTCAATAAGATGTTCCCCGGGTCGACTCTGTTCCGGGTGATCGTCGTGATCCCGTGGGTGTGCGCGCCGGTTGCGATCGGCGTCGTGTGGAAATGGATCTACCAGCCCACCTACGGCGCCCTGAACGCGCTGCTTGGAACTCGAATCGAATGGTTGAGTTCGCACACGCTCGCCCTTCCTGCCGTGGCGTTCGTTGCGGTGTGGCAGGCCGTCGGATATAACGCGCTGTTCTACCAGGCCGGGCTCCAGAAGATCCCGCCGTCGATTTACGAAGCCGCTGAGCTCGACGGTGCGGGCAGCATCCGGAGGTTTTTCGCGATTACGCTGCCCCTTTTGAATCCCACGACGTTCTTCGTGGCGCTCACGCAGATGGTTGCGAGCTTCCAGGTGTTCGACACCGTGTATTCGCTGACCGGGGGAGGGCCCGGCGATAGCACCCAGGTCATTGCCTCGCTCATCTACAACGAGGCGTTTGGTGCGGGTCGGCTTGGGCGGGCTGGGGCCGTTGCCGTGATCCTCTTCGTCATCCTCGCGGCTCTCTCGTTTATTCAGCAGCGGTTCTTTTCGAGCCGCATCACCTACGACATGTCCTGAGGGCGGTGTCTATGAAGAAAAAGTCGGTGCTTTCAGCGGTCGTGGCGTACACGATCCTCATCGTTGCTGCCGTGCTTACACTCGCGCCGTTTTCGCTGTCGATCATGACGGCGCTGCGTGCCCCCGGTGACTTCCTGCGCCAGGGCCCCATTCATCTTCCGGACCCCGCGACGATCGAGAACTTTTCGGCGCTTTTCACGGGGTCCCATAGCTTTGTGACCCCGTTTGCCGTGACGACGCAAATGGTCGCGGTGATCCTTGTGGGGCAGATCGTTTTTTCCATTCTCGCGGCCTACGCGTTTGCGTATCTGCAATTCCCCGGTCGTGACGTGCTGTTTTGGGCGTTTATTGCGACCTTGCTTGTTCCGCAGGTCGTGGTTGTCGTGCCTCTTTTCCTCGCCTTCCAGCAGATGGGGCTGCGCAATACCTTCTGGGCGCTCGTGTTGCCGTTCGTGTTTGGTAGCCCCTACGCCGTGTTTTTGCTCCGTGAAAATTTCCGGAGCGTGCCTCAAGAGCTGCTGGATGCGATGCGCGTTGACGGCGCGGGGCATCTGCGGATGATTCGCAGCCTCGTGGTGCCCCTCAACCGTCCGATCATCGTGACGCTCATCGTGATCACCGTGGTGACCCACTGGAACTCCTTCATGTGGCCGCTCATCATCACGACGGGGGACACGTGGCAGACCCTTACGGTTGCGACCTCGGCACTCAGTACTCAATACAACAACAATTGGACGATGGTCATGGCGGCAACGACGCTCGCGATGATTCCGCTCATCCTCCTGTATCTCGTGTTCCAGAAGCAGGTAGCGCAGTCGATCGGTGGAACCGAACTGCGATAAACATCGCTTATGGCATCCATAAATATCCGGTATGCTCGTGCGTTAACAATGTGCAGGGCACGAGGGTGCCCGCACGACCGTTGAAGAAAGGCCATCACATGGTTTCACGTCGCACAGTTCTCTCCGGTGGACTCGTAGCCTCCGCGGCCGCGGCACTCGCCGCGTGCTCGCCGTCAGATTCGGGCTCGTCCGCGAAGAAGGGCTCGGGTGCCGACGCCGGGGCGCTTAAGTTCCGCATTTGGGATAGCACGGCGAAGGCGGCATACGAGGAGTCGCTCAAGAAGTTCACCGAGGAATCAGGGATCAAGGTCGAGGTCGAGGTTGTTCCGTGGGACGACTACTGGACGAAGTTGCCTCTCGATCTCTCTGACGGCGCTTCGGACAGCGCCCCCGATGTGTTCTGGCTGAATTCCGCGAGCTTCACCCAATTCCAGCAGGCCGGAGCGCTCGTCGATATTTCGGAGAAGCTCGGCGGGTCCGTGAAGGACTGGGAGAAGGCTGTCGTTGACCTGTACACCCGCGACGGCTCGCTGTGGGGTGTTCCGCAGGTCTGGGACTCGATCGCTCTCTTCTATAACAAGAACCTCACCGACGCCGCTGGCGTGGACCCCACGACACTCGCCTTCGATCCCACCGCCGGCTCGGATGCCCTTCGCGATGCCGCCACCGCGCTCACGAAGGATGGCGTGTTCGGTTTCAATGCGGCGTGCGATCGCCAATCCATCATTGGCCCCTTCCTGAGCTCGAACGGTGCCGAGTGGCAGGATGCCAACGATATGTACGCATTCGATTCAGAGCAGGGCGTCCAGGTGTTCTCCTACCTCGCTGCGCTCGTCAACGAACTCAAGGTTGCGCCTTCGGCCGCTGACACCAATACGAACGGCGATTTCGCGCGTGACCTGTTTATTCAGGGTAAGCTCGGCCTCTTCCAGAGCGGCCCGTTTAGCCTCAAGACGATCCACGACTCGGTCGACGGCGCCTTCGAGTGGGCTATCGCCCCCATGGTGGCAGGCCCGAAGGGGGCGAAGTCGCTCGTGCACGGCGTGGTTGCCGCGGGTAACGCGAAGCGCGAGGACCAGGAGTCGGTTGTGAAGCTTCTCGAATGGCTCGGCTCGAAGGAGGGGCAGCTGCCCCTGGGTGAGCAGGGAATTTCGTTCCCCGGCCACGTGGATGCGCAGCAGTCCTTCGTGGACTTCTGGAAAGAGCAGGGCGTCGACGTCGAGCAGTTCATCGAAGCGGCGAAGAATCCCGGCCCCGCGGATACCGGCGCAAAGTCCCTCGCCGGCCTTAATGCCGTAATGCCCGTCTTCCAGGAGATCTTCGCGGGCAATCTCTCCGCCGAGGAAGGCGTCAAGAAAGCCCAGGAAGAGGGCAACGCCGCAATGGCGTGATGGCGTCGTGTACCGATGTCATGAAGGGGAAGCAGTGCAAAAGCGTGCTGCTTCCCCTTTTCTGTACCTGTCGACAGTCTCGATCAGGCGAAACTCCACGGCTCGCGGGTGTTCGTGCGGAGCCGGTAAAGGCTCGTGGTGGCCGTGATGAAGAGGTCCTGGCCGTCCTCCCCGCCGAAGCAGAGATTAGACACAACCTCGGGAACGGGCGCGTGGGCGATCAGAGAGCCGTCGGAATCGAACACGCTCACCCCGTCCCCGCCGGAGGACCACACCCGGTCCTCTTCGTCGACGGTGATGCCATCGGGAACCCCGGCCGCGGGGCAGGCAAACGGACGCCCGCTGCCCTTGACGACCGCGTTGTCAGCGCCGAGGTCGAAGGCCCAAATATGGTGACGGCCCGCGCTATCCGTGACGGATTCGGGGGCGTTCTCCTCGGGTTTATCGGGGTTATCGGCGGTGTTCGTGACGTACAGGCGTTTACCGTCGCGGCTAAAAGCGATGCCATTCGGGCGGCTCAGTTCGGTCACAACGGCCTCGAGGTCGCCGTGGTGATCAAGCTTGAACACGTACGAGCGCCCGTACTCCATCTCGCCCGGCTGCCCCTGGCCCTCGCTGAGGATCCCGTAGGGAGGGTCGGTGAACCAGATCGTGTGCTCGATCGGGTGCACGGCAACGTCGTTAGGGGAGTTGAGGCGCCCGCCTTCGAAGAAGTCGATGAGCATTTCCGCATCCATGAACGGCACGAGCGGCGCCTTATCGAGCGAGCGGGTCCCGTGGTTGCATTCGACGACTCCCAGGTCGGGATGGTGAGCGCGGCCATTGGCGTAGTTGACGCCGCTTTTCCACACGAGCGTTTCGCCGGTTGCGGGGTCGAGCTGGATGATGCGGTTGTTCGGGATGTCGCTAAAGCGCACCACCTTCTCGAGGGGGTACCACAGAGGGCCCTCGGCCCAGGCCGCGCCGGTTGCGACCTTCTCGACGCGGGCGCTCGGATCAAACGGCGGGGTGGTCACTGTCCTTCACCTCCGTGCGGATACGGAACATGCCCTCTTGGTTCACGGTCGCGACGAGCGAGCCTTCGCGCGTGTAAATCTGGCCAACGCTGAGCGAGCGGCCGCCGGTCGCGGCAGGGGAGCGCTGCACATACAGCAGCCAGTCGTCGACGTTGACATCCGAGTGGAACCACATCGAATGGTTGAGAGTGGCGACGCGCAGGCCGGGCGTGAGCCACGTGAGGCCCTGGCGGCGGATGGTCGGCTCGAAGGGAGTGTAGTCGCTCGCATACGTCAGGAACGCTTCATGGGTGAGCGGGTCGCGGGTGTCGATCGGGGTGAGAGCACGCATCCACACGGCCTGCTCGGCGCGCTTTTCAGGGTCCGGATTGAAGTACAAAGAGCCGGTCGCGTTTCGAATGTCCACGGGGCGCTGGTACGCCATGAACTGCGCGAGCGGGTGGTCTACCCGGCCCAGTTCGTCGCGTGTGCTCGGGAGGATGTCGGGGGAGTGGTCCGACGCCACCTCGTCCACGTGGTGCACTCCTTCTTGGCGTTCCTGGAACGAGCCATTCATCGTGAGGACGAGGTTTCCGCGCTGCGTGACCTCGAGTGCGCGAGTGGAGAACGACCCGCCATCTCGGAGCGTGCGTACGGTGAAGGTCAGCGGCTCACTCGCGCGAGCGGGCTCGAGGAACGATGCGTAGGTCGAGTGCACACGGCGCCCCTCCGGCACGGTGCGCGCCATTGCGATCAGGGCCTGCGCCATCATCTGCCCGCCAAACACGTGCCCGCCCGGCTGGGGGAGCGAAGTCCCCTCAAATGTTTGCTCGGGCCCATCGATTTTCCGAAGCTCGAAAAGATCGAGGAGGCTGCGGGTCACGGCTGCTGGCTCAGGAATCGACATGCGCCCATCTTAACGAAGGGCGCATGAACGCCTTCCTAATAAAAGTTGAGGGTATCGACAACATTTGTGAGGGGTGTGCCGTCGAGGAGCGCCGTCGCGTTGCGTGCCACGATCGCCGCGATGCGCATCCCCTCCTGCGCGCTCAGGGCTGCCGAGTGTGGGCTGAGGAGAACCTTTTCGTGATCCCAAAGTGGGTGCTCGTGAGGGAGGGGCTCGCGCTCCACCACGTCGAGTGCAGCGAAATCGACGGTGCCGTCGTCGAGGGCATCGAGAAGCGCAGCCTCGTCAATCACGCTTCCCCTGCCGACATTTGTGAGGATCATGCCCTTCTTCATCGAAGAAAACGCCTGCCGATCGAGCATGTGGCGAGTCTCGTCCGTGCCGGGAAGCGTCACCACGACGGCGTCGACCCTCGACAGCGCGTCGTGAAGGTCAGCGAGCGGCACGATGCGGTCCACGTTCTCGACAGCGCGGCCCGAGCGCGAGGTTCCCCAGACCTCGGTGCCGAAAGCCTTGAGCCGGGAGGCGACAGCCTTGCCGATACCGCCAAGACCGAGCACGAGAACCGTCATTTCATCGAGGTGGCGAGGGTGTACGCGAATGGTTGGCCACACGTGCGCACGTTGATCATCTTCGAGGCCACGAAGGTTCTTCGCCCCAGCGAGTAGTCCAAAGATTGCGAACTCCGCAAGGGTGCTGCCGTGCACGCCCGCCGAGGTTGTAAACGTGACGCGTTCAAGCGCTTCAGAGCTGAGATGCGCAGCTTTCACCTGTGCTCCGCCGCCCGCAGCCATCGTGTGAACCCAGCGGAGCCGAGGGTTGCTTCGCACGAGCTCTGCGAGCTTCGCGGGGCTATCGTCAGGAAGGCCCACGACGGCATCGGCGCTTTCGAGGATCTCCTGATACGCCCGCTCGTCTGCATCAGAGCGCGTGAAAGCCGGATCGCCCACCCAGTCGGAGTCGTACCGGCGCGGACGCGCAAGAGCTCCGGTGCGAACGAGCCTCACGCGAGGTTCGCGCTCGCGGATCAACGCGCATTCGTCTTCGGGGAGGTCGACGGCGATGGCGAGGGTCAGGCGCTGGTCGTTCGAGCGTGGCATGAGGTCTCCTTTCGCTCCTTCAATCCTAGGGGGAACGCACTGGTGAATCCTCTACAGTGGTGGGGAAAACTAGCGCCGCACACCAAAAGGAGACTTGTCGTGAGCCAGACCCCGCTCATCATCATGGGCGTGCAGGGCACGGGAAAATCCACCGTCGGAAAGGCCCTCGCTGACCGTCTAGGGCTGACGTTCATCGACGGCGACGATCTTCACCCAGCGGCCAATAAAGCCAAAATGGCTTCGGGAACTCCGCTCACCGACCAGGACCGCGCTCCATGGCTGGACGCGATCGGCGAGACCATCGCGCGTGAGCGCGCGAAAGGCGTCACGTGCGCGATCGTGTGCTCCGCGCTTAAACGCCGCTACCGCGATCAGCTGCGCTCCTTCGCACCGGATCTCCAATTCGTGCACCTTGCGGGAAGTCGAGAACTCATCGCTGGGCGCATCGCGCACCGTCACCACGAGTACATGCCCGCTTCGCTTCTTGATTCCCAGTTCGCGACTCTCGAACAGCTTGACGACGACGAAGCTGGCATCATCGCGAGCATAGAACAGCCCGCGAAGGACGTCGTCGAGAACATCATCACCGGCCTCAATGACGGCACTCGCACCTGCTAGGCGCGCGGCAAGGATCTATGCAGGGTCAAAAGCTAGGTTGGCGCCATGATTTTCATTAACGTGAAATACCAGGTCAAGCCCGAAGAGACCGCCACCTTCCTCGAAAAACTTGCGGATTACACGAACGCGTGCCGCGCGGAGGAAGGTTGCCTCTTCTTCGAGTGGTACCGCAGCACGGAGCGCGAAAACGAATTCCTCCTTGTCGAGATGTACCGTGACGCCGAGGCCGGAGAGAAGCACGTCAACGCCCCGCACTTCCAGGCCGGCCTGGATGCCATGCGCCCGCTCATCTCTGAAACTCCCGAGATCATCTCGAAGGACATCGAAGGTGAAGGCTGGGGTCCCATGGGTGAACTCGCGGATTAAGTCCCAACCGGTGCCACCTCTCACGTGAACGTGACTCACCAGCCCTTTCCCGTGGTACCGTGACTCGTTTGCAAATATTCGCGAGATGAGTCAAAGGATGTGAACGATGAGCGCGTGGGACGTCTTTACCGACCTCGGCTGGATGGGCCTTCTGATCCTCATCGGTGTGCTTTTGCGCGCCTGGGTCAAGCCGATTCAGTCTCTCTTCTTGCCCGCCGGCCTGATCGCCGGGCTTCTCGGCCTTATTCTCGGCCCCAACGTCTTGAACATCATCCCGTTCAGTAGTTCCGTCCCCATCTACTCCTCGATCCTGATCGCGGTCGTATTCGCGGCGCTTCCGTTCACCTCGAAAATCGCGGGACTCGGCAACGTGTTTCGTGCCGTTCGCACCATGTGGTCCGTCTCCCAGGCCATCTCGGTTCTCCAATGGGGCTTCGGTCTGATTTTCGCCCTCGGCATTCTCAGTTTGTTCTTCAATGACCTGCCCGACGGCTTCGGCTTGCTCCTCGCAGCCGGCTTCATGGGCGGCCACGGCACGGCAGCCGCGATCGCCGACGGTTTTGGCAACACATGGCCCGAGGCACTTTCCCTCGCGATGACGTCCGCCACGATCGGCATCATCCTGTCCGTCGTGGGCGGAATCGCGATCATCAAGGTCGAATCGATGCGCGGCAACACGGCCTACCTCAAGGACTTCAAGTCCCTTCCGAAGGATCTTCGCACGGGCATCATCGCCGAAGAGAACCGCGAATCGATTGGTGTTTCTCCCGTATCCTCGACGAGCCTGGACCCGATCACCTACCACCTGGGGCTGCTCTTCATGATTGCGGCCTTCGCCTACATGTTCACCTCGTGGGCGAATAGCCAGGTCGAGTGGCTGTCGGTTCCTACCTTCAGCGTCTCGTTCCTCCTCGGGTACGTCGTGCTGTTCGTTCTCAAAGCATTCAAAGCGGAAAACGTCTTCGAAGGGAAAATTTTTGAGCGTGGAAGCGGCATGTCAACCGACCTGCTCGTGGCCTTCGGCGTAGCCTCGATCGATCCGAAGGTCGTGGCCTCCTACTGGCAGCCGCTTCTCATTCTTATCCTCGCGGGCACCTTGTTCGTGCTTGCCTACTACGTGTTCGTCTCCAAGAAACTCTTTGCCGATCACAAGGTTGAGCAAGGCATTTTCACGTGGGGCTGGAACACCGGCACCGCCGGTATGGGCATGGCGCTCCTGCGCATCGTCGATCCCGACATGAAGTCCAAGACGCTCGACTACTACGGCATCGCCTATATCCCGATCGGCTTTGTCGATATCGCGACCATCGCAACGCTCCCGGCTCTAGTTCTCGCGGGCGCCTCGTGGTGGGTAGCGCTTGCGCTCACGCTCGCGGGCGTCATCATCCTCGCGCTCGCGTTTAGGCGCCGCGAGCCCGCGCCCACGACGAGCATGATTGAAAGCGTCGGCGTGCACGGCACGTTTGACCACAGGGCAGAATAAGGCTCGTCGCACTCGTGCCTTTCCTCGATATTCCCGTACCCGTCAGGTGGAGTGACCTTGACGGGTACGGGCATGTTAATAACACCGCGTATCTGCGGCTGCTCGAGGAGGCCCGCACGAGGGCCTTTTGGCGGCCGTCGGACACCGAGCTCGCGAATGGCGCCCCCGCGTACCCAACCGCGCTCACAGAGCTGTCGCCGGGCGGTGCCTTCCACACGCTCGTGGCCGCCCACACGATCGAGTACGCGCGCCAGCTCGGTTACCGCCGGGACGGGGTCATCGTGCGCACGTGGATCTCGAAGCTTGGGGGAGCGTCGCTCGACCTCGACTACGAAATACTCACGGCCGACGAACTGGAGCGGCCCTACGCGATCGCGCGCACGACGATCGTGATTGTCGAGGCCGAAACCGCGAAGGCCGTGCGCATGCCCACACGGCTACGCACGGCCCTCGAGAGCTTCACAAGCGCGCCGCTGACATTCCGGCGCGCGTAGCGCGTTTTTCTACGCCGACTCCTGGAAGCGCGGGAGCGCAAACTCGATGCCCCGCTTATCGAACTCGGCGCGAAGGCGCTTGCGGATCTCGCGCTCCACATCCCACTGCTTGCCGGGGATGGTGTCGGCAGTGATCCGGCGCTGGTAGCGAGCACCGTCGACCGAAAGAATTCCGGTGGCCTGGGGCGCGCCGACAATGAGCTTCGACCACTTTTGATCGGCCTTGAGCGTATCGAACACGGCGTGGATCGCCTCCGTCACCGCAGCATCATCGGCGCTGCTCGCGATATCGAGTATGACGAACGCTGTTCCGAGGCCGCGCGAGTAATTGCCGAGCGAAATAATCTCCCCGTTGCGCACCGTCCACAGGACGCCGTTGAGGCCGCGCACCTGGGTGACGCGCAAATTCACGTTTTCGACGGTTCCCTCGGCGAACTGAAGATCGACGTAATCGCCGACGGCCACCAGATCCTCGAACAGCATGATCACGCCCGCAAGAACGTCCTTAATGAGCGTTTGCGCGCCGATACCGGCGGCCAGGCCGGCAACACCAAGCGAGGCGATGATCGGCGCGATGTTGACGCCCACTTGCGCGAGGATCATGACGAACGCGATCGACCAAATGACGACGCTCGCGACATTCTTCGACGCCGTCGAGAGGGTGTCCGCACGCTGCTTGCGGCGCTCCTCGTGGGCGGCGGCGAGGCCGGCATCGGGGTGCTTCTTCACGACGACGTTGGTCATGCGCGAAATACGCGAACCTGATTGGTACATCGTCTGAAAAATGCGATTGACCAGTATGCCCACCACGAAGCGCACGAGTAGGGCGACCAGAATGATCACGAGGATCGTGACGCCATTGGAGAGCAGCCACTGGCCTATCCGGTCCACGAGCGAGAAAGCCTCTTGGGTCGTGGTTTCTGCCAAAAAGTTCATGCCCCCACCGTAGGAGGGAAACCTTGAGACGGGCATGAAAAGGCGGCCCCACCGATGGTGAGGCCGCCCACGGTTTCCGACGGTGGCCGCGCCCTCAGCGCAGCCTCCTCAGCGGACTACTTGTCGGCGTTTTGGACGCGCACCGCACGCGCGACGGAGTCGCGACCCTCGAGGACGGGGCGGCGCATGCCGTAGATCGCGTCTTCATGCGAAGCGAGCCACTCGTCCGCTTTCGCGACGATCTCTTCGCTCGGGTACTGGCCCGGGAAGTAGCCCTGGATAAGACGGTTCGCGATCTCGCTCGAGCGTGACGCCCATGCCTTCTCGATCATCTCGAAGTACGGATCGATGTACGGCGCGCGCAATTCCTCGCTCGCGCGGTTGAAGCCCACGATGGCGCAGGTGAGGTGCTCGTTCGCAAGCGTGTCCTCGCCGACGGTCTTCTTCCACGCTGCTGCCTTCGCCTCGGCAGTGGGGATCGCGGCCTTCGCCGTGAGGGCGCTCTTACGGCCGTTTTGCGTGTCGTCGCTCGCGAGTACCTCGTCGATTCCGGCCTCGTCGATAGCGCCGAGAGCGGCGAGAGCGATGGTGATCTGCCACTTGAGGTCGGTATCGATTTCGCGGTCCGCGAGGGTGAGAGATCCTTCGAACAGACCCTTGACCGTGTCGAGGTCGTCCTTGCCGGCAAACTGCAGATACGACTCGAGGAATTGGAGCTGCTGATCGCTGCCACCGTCGGCCCCCTGCGTGAGCTCCCACAGAGCCGACGCAACCTTCTTCTCGCGCTCAGCGCGATCAGCCGGGGCCGCGTAGCGCGTGCCCACGAGGTCCAGACGCCCGAGGAGCGTGCGCAGAACCGAGGAGTCCTTTTCGCGGTCGATGTTCTTCAGGAGAAGATCGAGGTAGCGGCGGCTCGGAAGTTCGGCGTCTCGCGTCATGTCCCACGTGGCGCTCCACACGAGGGTGCGAGCGAGCTCGTCGTCGATATCGCGCAGGTGCTCGAGGGCGAACGCGAGCGAATCGTCGTCGAGGCGGACCTTCGCGTAGGTGAGGTCCTCGTCGTTGATGAGCCACAGGTCGGCCTTCTTGCCCGCGATATCCGCGATCTCGGTGCGCTCACCGTCGATGTCGGTCTCGACGCTCACGGTGCGGGTCACGACGCCGCCCTCGAGGCTGTAGCCGCCGATCTTGAGTCGGTGCGGGCGGATCGTGGGGTGCTCGCTCGCGGCGGACTGCAGAACTGCGAACGACGCGACGGTGCCGTCGTTATTGCGATCAATCTCGGGGCGGAGCGTGTTCACGCCGGTCGTCTCGAGCCACAGCTTGCTCCACGAGCGAAGGTCGCGGCCGCTCGTGGCCTCGAGCTCGTCGAGCAGATCATTGAGGGTCGTGTTCTGCCACTCGTACTTCTTGAAGTACGCGCGAAGACCCTTAAAGAACGACTCCTCACCGACGTATGCGACGAGCTGGCGCAGAACCGAGGCGCCCTTCGCGTAAGTGATGCCGTCGAAGTTCGTCTCTACCGCGTCGAAGTCCACCATGTCGGCCACGATCGGGTGCGTGGACGGCAGCTGGTCCTGGCTGTAGGCCCAGGCCTTTTCCGAACCAGCGAAGGTCGTCCATGCGTTCGTCCAGCGAGTAGCGCGCGCAGAAGAGAGGGTCGAGGCGAACTCAGCGAAGGACTCGTTGAGCCACAGGTCGTCCCACCACTTCATCGTGACAAGGTCGCCGAACCACATGTGAGCGAGCTCGTGGAGGATCGTGAGGTCGCGGCGTTCGCGGATTGCGTCCGAGACGGCGCTGCGGAACACGTAGCGCTCCACGAACGTCACGGCGCCCGGGTGCTCCATCGCGCCCATGTTGTATTCGGGCACGAAGATCTGGTCGTAGGTCGGGAACGGGTAGTCGTAATCGAAGAGATTCTCGTAGAACTCAAAGCCCTGCTGGGCGATCGAAACGATGTACTCGCCATCGAGGTACGGGGCGAGAGACGCGCGCGCGTAGACACCCGCGGGGATCTCGCGGCCGTTGCGGGAGGTGATCGTGCCGTCGTAGCCCTCGTACTTGCCTGCGATGAGAGCCGTCAGGTAGGTCGAGATCTTCGGTGTTTTTTCGAAAGTCCACGTGGCGATCGGCTGACCGTCGGAATCCTCACCGGCCGGGACGGGCTCGGGGCTCGGGGCGATCGAAATGACGCGCCAGTGGGCGGGAGCGGTGATCGTGAAGGCGAAGGTGGCCTTGAGGTCGGGCTGTTCGAAGTTGGCGTACATGCGGCGGGCATCGGACACCTCGAACTGGGTGTAGAGATACACCTCGTTGTCGACCGGGTCGACCATGCGGTGCAAGCCTTCGCCCGTGTTCATGTAGGCGCCGTTGGCGCGGATGGTAATGACGTTCTCGCCGACCTTGAGCGCGGGAAGCTGGACGCGCGCGCCGTCGAAACGTTCGCCGGGGTTGTCGAGGGTCTCGCCGTTGAGGGTGATCTCGAGGACTTCGGGAGCGATGAGGTCGACGAAGGTTTCGCGAGCCTCGGTGGCGTTGACGTAGATGGTGGATTCCGTGAGGAATGTCTTGGGACCCTTGGTGAGGTCAAGCTTCACGTCGTAATGGGAGGTGCTGAGGAACGAGGAGCGTTCCTGCGCCTCGGCGCGGGTGAGATTTTCAGAGGTCATTCTCGAATTCTCCTAGGGTTGGGGGCCGCATCGCGTGCGGGTCCCCTCCATCTTTGCATCGCAGGGTGGGAGCGGGTGGGGTGAATGCACGGACGCGAGGGCTGGGCGAGCGGGTAGTGCCCGGCCGCCCGGAGGGATAGGGAGTCCGACGCCGAAGTAGTTTTTGCAATGGTTTAGTTTCTTAAAGATCGTTTCTGACCAGGGTTTCTTTTGCGCGTGGCGCTGGTAGGGTTGTCGTATGGCATCACTAAATCCTCTTAATTGGCCTGTGCTGAGGCAGGCCAAGTCTCGCGATGTGCTGGGGCTCGGCCCCACCTCCCAGTCGCCCACCTATCAGAACCTCGAGGCGCGTACGACAACCGCCGACAAGGTCGTTGAGAGCGTGTGCCCCTACTGCGCCGTTGGCTGCGGCCAGCGCGTGTACGTCAAAGACAACAAGGTCATCCAGATCGAGGGCGACCCCAACTCGCCAATCTCGCGTGGCCGCCTGTGCCCGAAGGGTTCCGCGAGCGAGCAGCTCGTCAACGCTCCCGGGCGCGTGACCGACATCCTCTACCGCGCTCCAAAGTCGAAAGAGTGGGTCAAGCTTGATCGCGAGACCGCTATGTCGATGATTACCGAGCGCTACCTCGAGGCGCGCAAGAAGCACTGGCAAGATACCGACGAAGACGGCCGCCCCGTGCGCCGCACGCTCGGTATCGCTTCGCTCGGTGGCGCGACCATCGATAACGAGGAAAACTACCTCATCAAGAAGCTGTTTACCGCCACGGGTGCTATTCAGATCGAGAACCAAGCCCGCATATGACACAGCGCCACGGTTCCCAGTTTGGGATCCTCGTTTGGGCGCGGCGGAGCCACGCAGCCGGTGCAGGACCTCGCGAATGCGGACTGCATCATCATCCAAGGCTCCAACATGGCCGAGTGTCACCCGGTCGCTTTCCAGTGGGTTATTGAAGCGAAGCTTCGCGGCGCACGTGTGATCCACGTCGACCCGCGCTTCTCGCGCACCTCGGCGCTTGCCGATAAGTACATTTCGACCCGCGCAGGCGGCGACATCGTGCTTCTCGGCGCTCTCATCAACCACGTTCTCGAGAACAACCTGTTCTTCGAGGAGTACGTGAAGCACTACACGAATGCCTCGACCCTCATTAGCGAGGATTACCAAGATCCTGAGGACCTCGACGGCTTCTTCTCGGGCTTCGATCCGGAGACGGGAACGTACGACACCTCGAGCTGGCAGTACGAGATGGACGAGGAGAAGAACCTCCCCGTCCGCGATGAGACCCTGCAGCACCCGCGAACGGTGTTCCAGATCCTCAAGCGCCACTTCCGGCGCTACACGCCGGAGGTTGTGGAGAAGGTCTGTGGCGTCAGCCCGGAAGACTTCGCCTACATCGCCGACTCGATCACGAAGAACTCGGGCCGCGATAAGACGACCGCATTCTGCTATGCCGTGGGTTGGACCCAGCACACGGGTGGTGCGCAGTTCATTCGTACAGCCTCGATTCTCCAGCTGCTCATGGGCAACGTGGGGCGCCCCGGTTCGGGCATCCTCGCGTTGCGTGGGCACGCCACGATTCAGGGCTCGACCGACATCCCGACGCTCTTCCACATCCTTCCCGGCTACCTCCCGATGCCGAAGGCAGGCGTGACGGATACCTGGGAGACCTACCTCGACTCGGTGGGCACCAAGAAGCAGAAGGGCTTCTGGGCAAAGTCGGAAGAGTTCACCGCGAGCCTTCTCAAGGCTTGGTGGGGAGAAAGCGCAACCAAAGAGAACAACTTCCACTTCGATTACCTGCCGCGGCTCACGGGTGCGCATGGCACCTACCAGACCCTGCAGCTCATGCTTCAGGACAAGGTGGATGGCTACTTCGTGATCGGCCAGAACCCGGCGGTCGGAAGCTCGAATGGTCGCTTGCACCGCAAGGCGCTCAGCCACCTCAAGTGGCTGGTTGTGCGTGACTTCAACATGATCGAGACGGCGACGTTCTGGAAGAACGGCCCCGAAATCGAGACTGGCGAACTGAAGACCGAAGACATCGACACCGAAGTCTTCTTCATGCCCGCTGCGAACCACACAGAAAAGGCCGGTTCGTTCACGCAGACTCAGCGCATGGTGCAGTGGCGCCACCAGGCAGTCACGCCGCCGGGCGACGCCGAAAGCGAGCTGCAGTTCTTCTTCGATCTCGGCAATCGCATCCGCGAAGCGCTCAAGGATTCAGACGATCCTCGAGACAGGCCCGTCCTTGACATGACCTGGGACTACCCGCTCGATGAGCACGGCGAGGTTGATGCCGAAGCCGTGATCCGCGAGATCAACGGGTACTACACCGAGGGCGAAAACAAGGGCAAACCGCTGTCGAAGTTCGTCGATATGAAGGCCGATGGCTCGACGGCCGGTGGCTGCTGGATCTACGCGGGCGTGTACGCCGACGGCATCAACCACGCCGCGGTGCGCGAGCCTGCCGATGGCCGCCCCTACACCGAGAGGGAATGGGGCTGGGTCTGGCCGGCCAACCGCAAGATCCTGTACAACCGCGCCTCTGCAGACCCCGACGGTAAGCCGTGGAGTCCGGAGAAGGCCTGGATCTGGTGGGATGAGGAGCAGGAGAAGTGGGTCGGTCACGACGTTCCAGACTTCCCCGTGGGCCTCAACCCGAAGGCACGTCCCGATGCGACCGTGGGTGGTCCCGCGGCGCTCGCGGGTGACGATGCGTTCATCATGCAGCCCGACGGTAAGGGCTGGCTGTTCGCGCCGAAGGGCATGCTCGACGGCCCGATTCCCACTCACTACGAGCCTGTGGAATCGAAGCTGCCGAACATCATGTACCCGCAGCAAAACCAGCCGACCCGCGTCGTCATGCCGCGCGAGGAGAACCTCACCGCACCCGGCTACGGCGAGCCTCTCCAAGAGGTGTACCCGTACGTGTTCACGACCTACCGCCTCACCGAGCACCACACGGCGGGTGGCATGAGTCGCTGGCTCCCGTATCTCGCGGAACTTCAGCCGGAGATGTTCGCGGAGATTTCTCCCGAACTCGCCGAGGAAGTTGGCGTGAAGAACGGCGAATGGGCCACCCTCATCTCGCCGCGAGCGGCGATCGAGGCGCGCGTACTTGTGACGAAGCGTTTCAAGCCGCTGAACGTCAACGGTCACACCGTTCATCAGATCGGCCTCCCATACCACTGGGGTGTTGGCGAGGACGCGATCATTACCGGTGACGGTGCGAACGATCTGCTGGGCATCACGATGGACCCGAACACCGGCATCCAAGACTCGAAGTACTCTTCGGTCGCGATGATTCCGGGTCGCAGGCCCCGCGGTCCTGAGCTCGTGGATCTCGTGGAGAAGTATCAGCGCGAAGCCGGGATCACTCTCGAGACCGGCATGCAACGCGTGACTGTCCCTGCGAATGACACCGGCAAGGCCGAGACCAGCACGGAGCAGGATGCAAAGGTCGCCGAGGAGACGACCCGCGGCTCGAACACCGCGGGCTTCACGGGGATTGCCGCGTCGAAGCCTGGTTCGAAGGAGGCGAAGCGCCGCGCCGATAAGGCCGACGTCAACATGGCCTCGGGGAACGATGGTCCCGACGGCGAAACCGGCCGCACGAGCATGGTCAACGACAACTCCCAAGCTTCCCACGACGAGAATGGAGGTGTGTGATGAGCCTTCTCAACACGACCGCTGACCCCATCTCCGTTGCGGGATGGGAGCACACACACGACCGCAAAGGCTTCTTCACCGATACGTCGATTTGTATCGGCTGTAAAGCCTGCGAGGTCGCGTGTAAGGAGTGGAACCGCAACCCTCAGGACGGTAACTTCGAGCTGCTCGGGTCGTCGTTCGACAACACGGGCTCGCTCGGCGCGAATACGTGGCGTCACGTTGCGTTCATCGAGCAGTCGGAAAAGCGCATCGAGCAGGCCCGCGAATCAGGCCGTCAGCTCGTCAATCTCGGTATGCCGAAGATCGGGCAGAAACCGCCGAGTGAGCAGCAGCCAAAGCACACGGATGAATTCCGTTGGCTCATGGCCTCGGACGTGTGCAAGCACTGCACGCGCGCGGGCTGCCTCGATGCCTGCCCCACGGGTGCGCTGTTCCGCACGGAGTTCGGCACGGTGGTTGTGCAGGCCGACGTCTGCAACGGCTGCGGTACGTGTGTGTACACGTGCCCGTTCGGTGTGATCGAGCGCCGCGACGACGGCACCGTGTCACCGAAGACCGACCGCGACGACCGCCCTCACCTCGAACAGGACATCCCGAATAAGGGCACGGCCAACAAGTGCACGCTGTGCTACGACCGCCTCAAAGACGGTCAGCAGCCCGCGTGTGCCCAAACCTGCCCCACGACGTCGATCAAGTTCGGTGATCGCGAAGACATGGTCGCGAAGGCCAAGGAACGCGTGAAGAAGCTCCATGAGGAGGGCATGACCGAAGCCCGCCTCTACGGCGCAAACTCGAACGACGGCGTGGGTGGTCTCGGCTCCGTCTTCCTTCTCCTCGACGAACCGGAGGTTTACGGTCTTCCGCCGGACCCGCGCGTGGGCACGATGGACCTGCCGAAGATGTATGGTCGCGCAGCCCTCGCAGCCGGTGCAATGATCGCAACGACCGCCCTCATGTTTGTGGGAGGTAAGAGGAAATGAGCCAGAACGAGTTCGATAGCTACCGCCCGCCGCAGCCGATGCGCCGCAAGCGTCGGCCTGAAGCAACCAAGTATGACGGCGCCCGTAAGCGTGGTCAGAACCGTATGGGCGAAGTCTCGATGGTCGAGGACGTCCAGTTCACGAGCTACTACGGTCGTCAGATCGTCAAGGCGCCGCCGTGGGAGTACCCGATCGGCGTGTACCTGTTCCTCGGCGGTGTCGCCGGTTCGTCGGGCCTCATCGCGCTTGCCGCGGGGGCGACGGGGCGTGAGACGCTGCGCCGTAACGCGCGCGTTGGCTCGATCATCGCGCTCGGCATCGGCACCGTAAGCCTCATCGAGGACCTCGGCCGACCAGACCGCTTCTTGAACATGATGCGCACGTTCAAGCCGACGAGCCCCATGAACCTCGGTACGTGGATCATCTCGGCGTACGGCGTGAACGCTGGTGTGACGTTTGCGAATGAGTTTGACCGTATGACGGGGGAGAAGCTCCCCCTCGGTCCGCTTCGCAAGGTTGCGCGCGCTTTCGAGAAGCCTGCGGCGTGGGGCCAGGCGGCGACGGGTGCTCCGCTCGCGGTGTACACCGCGGTGCTGCTCGGTGACTCGGCGCTTCCCGCCTGGAACGGCGGAAAGTTCTCGCTTCCGTTCCTGTTTGCATCCTCGGCGAGCCTCGCCGCGTCGGGCACCGCGATGCTCTCGACTCCGCTCGACGAGATCGGCCCGGTTCAGCGTCTCGCGCTTGCGGGCGTTGCGGGCGATATGCTTTCGCTGCGCGCGATGAAGAAAGAAATGCACCCCCTCGAAGCCGAGCCGCTCGAGATCGGCGATGGCGGCAAGAAGATGCATATCGCGGAGAAGCTCCTCATCGCGGGCGCCGTTACGGGCTTGTTCGCGAAGAAGCATCGCGCGATTGCGATTGCGTCGGGTGCGTGCCTTGCCGCGGCAAGCGCGTTCACGCGCTTCGGCATTCTCGATGCGGGCTTCCAGTCTGCTCGCGATCCGAAGTACACCGTGA
Organism: Dermabacter jinjuensis; assembly: GCF_902381725.1. GTDB lineage: Bacteria > Actinomycetota > Actinomycetes > Actinomycetales > Dermabacteraceae > Dermabacter > Dermabacter hominis. Next base: position 1,472,887 of record NZ_LR698963.1, read on the forward strand.
TCCCGCAGAAGGAACGCCTCGAGCGTCGGCGTAAGCACGGCATCGTGGACGATTCGATCGTGACGGGCCCCGAAACCGACTAGCGTCCTCTGGATTCCATAGAAGTTGTGGGGGTTATGGCCAAGTGCCATAGCCCCCACTTTTTCGTGAGCCGCATCGGCTTAGATCGAGTCGCGGCAGCTCAAACCCCCGTAACCCCTATGCAATTCACGGAAGATCGAGGGCGGACTCGTACACGGTGCGGGCCTTTCGCTCAGCTTCTTCCGACGGCGCCTAGCGGACCTGGACGCTGCCTGCGGGCGCGTCGTCGCTCGCGGCCACGATCTCACCGATGACCGGGTACCCGGGGATCTCTCCCACGACGAGAAGGCCGCCCGAGGTCTGCGCGTCGGCGAGGAACAGCAGATCCTCTTCCGTGATGCCCGCTCCTGCACGAAGTGAGGGGCGCACCCAGTCGAGGTTGCGTCGAGTGCCGCCGGAGATGAAGCCCCCCGCAAGCGCGTCGAGAGCATCGCCCATCGCCGGCACGGCCGCGCGCTCGAGAACGGCGCTCACGCCCGAGGCGCGCGCCATTTTGTGCAAATGCCCGAGCAGGCCGAATCCGGTCACGTCGGTTGCGGCCTTGGCGCCGGCTGCAAGTGCCTTCCGAGAGGCTTCGGCGTTGAGCGTCGTCATCCATTTCACGGCTTCGTCGATGCTGGAGCCGGTGGCCTTGTGGCGGTTGTTCAAAAGACCCACGCCGATCGGTTTCGTGAGCGTAAGCGGCAGGCCAACCTCGGCCGCATCGTTGCGCAGGAGAGCGTCGGGCTTCGCGATGCCCGTGACCGCCTGGCCGTACTTCGGTTCGGGATCATCGACGCTGTGCCCCCCGATCACGGGAACGCCAGCCTCGCGCCCCACGTCGAGGCCGCCGCGCAGCACCTCCGAAAGCATCTCCATGGGGAGTTTTTCGCGCGGCCACCCCACGAGGTTGATCGCGACAACCGGCTCTCCGCCCATCGCGTAAATATCTGAAAGGGCGTTCGCCGCAGCGATGCGACCCCAGTCGTAAGGATCATCGACGACGGGCGTGAAGAAATCCGCAGTCGACAGCACCGCGAGGTCGCCACGCACCTTAACCGCGGCGGCATCATCGCCGTCGTCGAGACCCACGATCACCGAGTCGAACGTTTGCCCCGTGAGCGCCTTCACGGCATCCTCGAGCTCGCCCGGTGGGATTTTGCACGCGCAACCGCCGCCGTGCGCCATCGTGGTGAGGCGTGGGTAGTTGCTGAAGTCTGGTGTTTCTGTGGCCTGGGTATCGTCGTCGATGGTCATGCATTCCACTCTAGGCATTTTCACTGGTAAATTCGTGCTTGGAGGCGTACGTGTCCTGGTGGGCGCCCCGGTCTTCAAAACCGGTGATATCGAGTAGCTCGGTATGGCGGGTTCGATTCCCGTCCGCCTCCGCCAAGCTTTCGCGCCTCGCCTTTGTGGGCGGGGCGCGCGTGGCACGTGGAGTTTTGGTCCGACGCCTGCCACGCCACCGCGATCCCGAGTTTTGAGCGAAGGTGCCCCGCGACATGTCACGAACCGCGTCCCCGGTAGCAGGCGACGATCCACGACGGCGGATCCCACGGACCGATGCTTTACTCGCGCTTGAAGAGGTCGAACGAGCGAAGCAACGCCTTGGGGAAGAGCGCGTACGCGATGTTGTGCGTGACATGCAGAGTCGTGCCCGGGCGGGGGAAATCGCGCCGGAAGACGTCGAGGGCGCGGTGATCGCCGCGTTCGAGGGCGTGCACGCGTGCGCGTTCACGCCCGTGCTCAACGCAACGGGAGTCATCGTCCACACCAATCTTGGGCGTGCCCCTCTTTCACCTCAGGCGATCAACGCCTTGGAAGCCGCTGCGGGCTACGTTGATGTCGAGTTCGATCTGGCAACGGGCCTTCGCGGGAAGCGCGGCGTTTCGACGCGCGAGGCGCTCCTCAAGGCGTGCCCTGCAGCGCAGGACGCGCTTGCGGTCAACAATGGCGCTGCGGCGCTCTCGCTCATCGCGACGGCCCTCGCCGGTCCAGGATCGGGCAAGCGGCGCGAGATTGTATTGAGCCGCGGTGAGATGATCGAGATCGGCGCGGGATTTCGCCTCACCGAGCTCATCGAGTCGACGGGTCCCGTGATCCACGAGGTCGGCACGACGAATCGCACGCATCTTGCCGACTACGAAAAGGCCCTCGGAGAAAACACAGCCGCGCTCCTCAAGATTCACGCGAGCAATTACGTCATCAAAGGCTTCACAAGCGCTGTTGGCATCGCTGAACTCGCCGATCTCGCGCACGCCCACGATCTCCCGCTCATCGTCGACATCGGTTCGGGGCTCTTTTCCCCGGAGCCGCTGCTTCCTGATGAGCCAACGCTCACCGAGGCCCTTGAAAGCGGCGCGGACCTCGTGCTCGCAAGCGGCGACAAGCTCGTGGGCGGCCCCCAAGCGGGGCTCATCCTCGGGAAGAAGGAGTGGGTCGAGCGCGTGGCCCGCCACCCTCTCGCGCGAGCGATGCGCGCCGATAAACTCCTGCTCGCCGCGCTCGAGGCTACCGTCGGAGGACCCACGCCGCCCGTGCTTGAAGCGCTTCACACCGACCCCGACGCGCTCAAAGCCCGCACCGAAAAGCTTGCGCGTGCAATCGACGAGCGCGTGAACGTGACGTGCGAGGTTGTTCCGCACGACGGCCGCGTCGGCGGGGGAGGCGGTGCAGAGGTTCCGATCCCGGGATGGGCACTGCGCGTGCCCGAGCATCTGGCGAGCGAACTGCGCGCGCTCGAACGACCAATCATTGCGACCACGCGCGACGGCGCCTGTCTTATCGACGTGCGTTGCATTCCCGAATTCGAGGATGCTGAGCTTGCGAGCGTGATCGCCGCGCTCATGAAACGCTAGGAGGGACGCATGCACGTCATCGCGACCGCTGGGCACGTTGACCACGGCAAAAGCACACTGATCCGCGCGCTCACCGGCATTGAAACAGACCGCTGGGAAGAAGAGCAACGCCGCGGGCTCACAATCGACCTCGGCTTCGCGTGGTGCACGCTCCCCTCGGGGCGCGGCGTGAGCTTCGTGGACGTACCCGGCCACGAGCGCTTCATCGGCAATATGCTCGCGGGACTCGGGCCCGTGCCCATTGTGCTCTTCGTCGTTGCCGCAGATGAGGGCTGGAGCGCGCAGTCGAGCGACCACCGCGACGCCGTCAAGGCCCTCGGTATTTCCCACGGCATCATCGTCGTGACGCGCGCCGATCGCGCCCCCGAACGCGTCACTACCGTGATTGCCGAAGCACGGCGCGAACTCGCCGACACAGGCCTTGCTGATGCACCGGCATGCGGTGTCTCGGGTGTGACCGGTGAGGGGATCGATGAGCTGAAGCGCGTGCTCGATGAACTCGTGGCAAGCGTCGCAGCTGCATCCCCGCATGAAAACGTGAGGTTGTGGATTGATCGGTCCTTCACGATCGACGGCGCAGGCACGGTCGTGACGGGAACCCTCGGTTCCGGGAGCGTGCGCGCGGGCGATGAGCTCGAGCTCGTGAGCACCCGCCACGGCGAGAGCGAGCCGCGAGAAGTGAGCGTGCGCGGCGTGCAGTCGCGCGGCGCGAGCGAGGAGGTCGTCGAGCCAGTGAGCCGCGCGGCCCTCAACCTTCGCCAAATTTCCGCGAGCGAGATCCATCGCGGCGACGTGCTCCTTACACCCGGCGCTTTCCACCTCACGCGTGTCGTGGATGTGCGCAGCGTGAGCGGAGACAGCCTCGACGATGTGCCGCGCGAGACCACGATCCACGTGGGAAGCGCGGCCGTGACCGCACGCGTGCGCCCCCTCGGCGCGGAGCACGCGCGCCTCACGTTTGATGTTCCTCTTCCGCTCGTGATCGGCGATCGCCTCGTCATGCGCGGCACAGGTGAGCGGGCTGTTCTCGGGGGCGTGCGCGTTCTCGATGTGGACCCGCCGGAACTGCGCAGGCGCGGCGCGGGGAGCGCGCGTGAAAGCGAGCTCGAGCACATGAGCGAGAGCGGGGACGCACGAGCTGAAATCGAGCGGCGCGGCGCCATGCGCGAAACAGACCTCAGGAAAATGGGCTTTGAGGTGGCAGGCACGCTCGAAGGGTGTGTGTCCGACGGTGGCTGGCTTGTGAGCGCAGCTTTCCTCGACCGCGGTGCCCGCGCGCTGAGAGAACGCGTTGCGGCTGCCGCTAAGACAAATCCCCTTCGTCCGGGGCTTTCCCGAAAAGAAGCGGTCGAAGCCCTCGCGCTTCCCGCCCTCGAACTCCTTCCGATGGTCGTGAAGAAGTCGGCGCTCATCGAACGCGATGGGCTCATTGTCGATCCGGCGATCGAAGCGGGGCTCGGCGAGGCAGAAGCGAGCGTTGCCGCGCTCGAAGCGAAACTCAAAAATGATCCGTTCAACGCGCCCGAACTCGGCGATCTCGCTGACCTTGGTCTCGGCGCGAAAGAGCTCGCGGCCGCGGCGAAACAAGGGCGGCTCCTGAGGATCGGCCTGCCGAGCGACAACCTCGTTCTTCTACCCACCGCGCCCGCACTCGCGATGCGCGAACTCGCAGCGTTACCGCAGCCGTTTACGACCTCTGAGGCGCGCCGGGCGCTCGGCACGACCAGACGCACCGTGATTCCGCTCCTCGAGCATCTCGATAAAAAGGGGTGGACGCGCCGCCTCGACGCGGGGCATCGCGAGATCGTCCGCTAACAGCGCTCTCCCCGCACCGAGACTTTTCTCTGGAAGGCTCGTAGGTCAAGCGCGTCCTGAGGCCGCGGGGCGCGTCAGGAAGATGTACACCGTGACAGCAGTGGCGGTGAGAAGCGGCCAAACAATAAGGGGAACGGTGATCGCGCCGATATCCGCGAGTACACCCCCGAGAAGTGCAGCGAAGGGGACAGTGCCCATTGTCAACATGCGCATCGCAGCGCTCGCACGACCAAGGAACTTCTTGTCGACGACCTTCGCTATGTACGAGAACCCCGCGATGTTGGCGACGGTAAGGGTGAAAGCCCAACACGCAGATTGAATGAGGAAGAGAACATGAGCCCAGTTCGGGGTCATGAGTGCCAGGAGTGGAAGGCACGCCACGAGCGCTTGAATAATGGAGCTTGAAATGTAGAGCGTTCGTACCGGGAGGGACTTCACGATCGCGGGAGCGAGCGATGCTGCGAGGATTCCTGCGATCGCCGACACCGTTCCGAGGATGCCGAAGAAGGGCATGCCAAGATCCAAAACCCTCAGAATGACGACGTTTACCATCGAGTCGCCCAAGGCGAGCCCAATGTTGCCAGCTGAAATCAGACACACGGCGCCGAAAAGAAAGCGATTACGACCAAGGATGCGGAAACCGTCGGTGAGCTTCTGAGAGAGAGTCCGTGTGTCGTTCTCGAGTTGAGACTCATCACTGCGATCGTCTGCGACGTGCGGGGCGCTGGCGTGATGAGTCGTGCTGTTCATCTGGGTTAGGCGCTGCATAGTACGCCAAGCGAAGACCAGAGCTAGAACGAAGAAGAGTGCGGCTGCTCCTGTAGCCGGAGTAGGACCTAGGAACGCCAAGGTGAATCCGGCTGCTGCCGGTGCGATGACTCCTGCAATGGAGTCCGCCATTGCCATTCTTGAGATGGCAGTTTCTATCTGGCCGCTGCTTCCGGCGACGAACGGGACCAGGCTCGTTTGGGCATTTTCCGAGGCGATAACGGATAAACCGAGAAAGAAGACGAGTGGCATAAAGAACACGGGACTCGTGAGCTCAAAAGTGAGACCGAGGCACAAGAGCGTGCCGAGCAGAACCTTGAGAGCAAGAGAAATCGTCAGAATCGTTTGCGGTCTGTAGTGGTCGACCAGAAGTCCGATGGGGAGCGCCAGAAAAAGGGCAGCTCCCGACTCGAGAAAATCCAAGATGCCGATCTGCGTCGTAGAAAACCCCAGGAGCGAAATCGCGATAATCGCTATGGAGGAGTCAATGAATTCACGACCGACGGCGTCACTCGCATTAGAAACTTGGAGGGACCGCAGGAGCCGTCGTTCCGTATTCTCACGTTGCACGACTTTGCGCTCCCTTCACTCAGAGCAAGAATCGTACGTTAAAAGCGCTCTCCCCGCACCGAGATGGACCCGGGAGGGGAGAGCGACGTGGAAATGGAGCGCGTGGTTAGACGAACTCGATTGTTGAATCTGCGTGGCCGAGGATCACGACCGGCGTGATCGCCTTGTAGCCCGCGGCTTCGATCTTCGCGCGATCGAAATCCACGAGCGGCTGGCCCGCGGTGACGCGATCGCCGTTCTTCACGTGCACGGTGAAGCCCTCACCGTTCATCTTCACAGTGTCGAGGCCTACGTGGATGAGGACCTCGGCTCCGTCGTCGAGCGTGAGCGCAACGGCGTGTCCCGTTGGGAAAGCCTGCGATACCACGCCAGCGGCGGGAGCCACGACCTGACTGCCGCTCGGGTCGATCGCGACGCCGCCACCGAGGAGCCGGTCGGCGAACGTTGAATCGGGAACATTCTCGAGCTGGACGATCGTTCCCTGAAGTGGCTGACGCATGCGCACGAGCGCGTACTCGGTCTTTTCGGCGACGGCAGTGGCGGCAGGAGCGGCAGTGGAGCCCTCGGAGCCTCCGACGGTTGCCGCAGCAGCATTGCTCTCGACCTCAGCGCGCGCGGGAGGCTCGATCGAACCATCCATGAGGCCGTCCATCGCGTCCTTCACGAACTGGACGTTGAGTCCGTAGATCACCTGGTAGAGGTTGCCACCGGGCTTCATGACGCCGGTTGCGCCCGCGGCCTTGAGAGCCTGCTCGTCGGCGAGAGACACGTCGTTGAGGCTCAGGCGAAGGCGCGTCGCGCAGTTCTCGACCTCGTCGATGTTGCCCTTGCCGCCGAGGGCCTCGATAAACCGGTCGGCGGTGAGGATGTACTTGTCGGCGCCGGTGGCCGTGGAATCGCTCGCCTCGTCATCATCTTCGTCTGCGCCGCGACCGGGGGTCTTGAGATTCCACTTGAGAATCACGAAACGGAACACGAGGAAGTAGACCACGAACCAGAACGCGCCCATCACGAAGATGGCCCACGGGTTCATCGCGAGCGGGTTGACCCACTGGAGGACCAGGTCGATGAAGCCACCTGAGAAGCCGAAGCCCGAGCGGACGGGAAGGGCGGCAGTGACGCCCATCGAGATCCCCATGAAGATCGCGTGGATCAGGTAAAGGCCCGGAGCGAGGAACATGAAGAGGAATTCGAGCGGTTCCGTGATGCCGACGAGGAACGCCGCGAACGCTGCACCGATCAGGATGCCGCCCGTGGCTTTCTTCTTCTCAGGCTTGGACGTCACATACATCGCGAGGGCAGCACCGGGAAGGCCCATCATCATGACGGGGAAGAACCCGGTCATGTACTGGCCGGTCACGCCGCGAGTGCCTTGGCCTGCGAGGAAGTTGTTGAGGTCATTCACGCCCGCGATATCGAACCAGAACACGGCGTTGAGAGCGTGGTGCAGGCCGAGCGGGATGAGCAGGCGGTTGAAGAAGCCGTAAAGCCCGGCTCCGACCGGGCCGAGCGTGAGCATCCACTCGCCAAAGGCCACGAGGCCACCGAAGACGAGCGGCCACACAAACATGAGCACGAGTGCGGCGACGAGAGAGAGGAGGGCCGAGATGATCGCAACCGAGCGCTTACCCGAGAAGAACGCGAGGAAGTCAGGAAGCTCCGTGTCCTTGAATTTTTCGAAGCTCCACGCTGCGATGAGGCCGCAGATGAGGGCCACAAAAACGTTATTGACCTTGCTGAATGCGGGGTCGACCTGCGCAACATCGCTCAGGCCCTGGAATTTCATGATCGTCTCTGGTTTGAGGAGACTGGTGACCGTGAGCCACGAGGTAAGGCCCGCGAGCGCTGCGACGCCGTCGGCCTTCTTCGGCATGCCGATCGCGACACCGATCGCGAATAGGAGCGGGATGTTATCGATCAGCGCGCCACCCGCTGCCGCGAGGAATGCTCCGATGATGTTGTTCGGGTCTCCGGTCGCGCCAGCGATCCAGTAGCCGAGGCCCGAGAAAATCGAGGCAACAGGGAGGACGGCGACCGGCAGCATGAGTGACCTGCCGAGCCGTTGGAAGAATTTCATCAAGACGTATCACTCCAAGGGGAAAGTGCGCATCCTTGCGCGGTAAACGCGGACGCGGTTACGCCCGGGGTAGAAACATACTACTGGGCCGGTGGGGTGCGAGGGCTAGCGGCGCCGCGCGCGTGTGAGGTCCATGTCCCACGAATAGTGCTCGGGAAGCTTCGGAAGACCCCAAGTTGGATTGGGGAAGAAATACTCGAAGCCGGCGTTGAAGGGATATCCCCACGCCTCAATGTCACGTTCGGCCTCGCGACCCCATGCCCGGATCTGTTCAGCCATTTCGGGGCTGAAGTAGCCGATCCGCTCGGCGCCCTCGAGTTCGTCCTCATCCTTGTAGTGGTAGTCGTGGCGGGGGAGCACGACGAGGTCGAGAACGAGATCGCGCGTGCGAACGCCTTCCTCGGTGCGCTCGAGCGGAGTCTCAAGATTGACGTAGTAGCAGCCAAGCGTGCCGTCGTCTTTATAGAACAGCCACACGGAATACGGCTTATCGGGCAGACCGATCATGAGGATGCCGTTGCCTGTCCACAGCTGTTTCGATTGGGTGCGGGGGGCGGTGAACATGCCTTCGTCGCCGGCGCGCCTGAGTGGCGCGCCCGATTCAAGAACGGGGAGGAGAACCTCCGTGCCCGGTGCGATCCACACGACAATCCCGCGGTCATCATCAATGACGACGGTTCCCGGTCGCACGGTGATGGTCTCGTGCGCGTGCGTGTAGTACGTCCAGGTCACGTGGTCCCCAGCGGACCAACGCTTCTGGGTATTCATGACTCTTCCGTGGCCCATAAGCCTCCCGGATGCTCCACGGCGGGCCGTTTTCGCGAAGTCATATGTGCCCCGGGAGGGGAACGAGTATGCCCCGAGCCTACCGGAGCGCGGGCGACTTACGCGAGTGCCGTCCTTCACGGTGCGTCAAAGAACGCCAGAAGCCGACGATGAGGTGGAGGGTGGTCTCAGCCTTGAAATGTGGAGCGTCCTTAGCGTGACCAGGCGCTCCACAGCTCGGCGTACCGTCCGTCGAGCGCCACGAGCTCGTCGTGGCTTCCCGATTCCACGACCTTGCCATCGTCCATGACAAAAATCCGGTCGGCTTCCCTCGCCTGAGAGAGGCGGTGCGCGACGATGACCGTCGTGCGCCCGCGCGCAACCTCGAGGGCCGCACGTTCGAGCACTCGCGCGCCTGAACTGCCTTCATCGGCCGTCGCCTCATCCATGATGAGGATCGCCGGGTCTTGGAGCACGATGCGTGCGAGCGCGAGCTGTTGGCCCTGTTCAGCAGAAAGTTTCGCGCCTTTCTCCCCGACCTCGGTATCGAGACCTTTGGGGAGGAGTCGTGCCCATTCCTCCGCGCTGACGCGCGCGAGGGCGTCCCACAGCTCGTCATCGCTTGCTTCGTCGATCGCAAGGCTCAGATCCTCACGGAGCGTTCCGTGGAACACGTGCACGTCCTGCGACACGATTGACGCGTGCGAGCGCACGGCTTCGAGGTTGGCGTGTGCGAGATCGGCGCCGCCGTGGAACACGCGACCCCAGCGCGGGGTGAGCGTTCCCGCAAGGATCGACGCGAGGGTCGATTTGCCCGCACCGGATGCTCCAACGAGTGCGACCGTCTCGCCTTCCGGAATCGTCAGGTCGATCGGCGCGAGCACAATGCGACCGTTATCGCTATAGGCGTGCGAGACGCCTTCGATTCGAATCGACCCATCCACGGGTGTTTCCTCTCCAGGCGAAGCGGCGGGGTCGATCGAGGTGATGACCCCCACCATGCGCGTAAGGCTCGCCGCGGCTGACTGAACGTCGTCAAGGGAGAAGATGAGCGACTGAAGGGGCCAAAAAAGCGTCACGATATAGATGCACGCTGAGGCCACGAGCCCCACCGGCATGAGCCCTGCCTGAACGGTCGCGTACCCGATGAGCAGCACAAGAATGACGGCGAGAGTTTCGGGGATCATCATGATCCACACGACTTGCACGATGAGGCGGAAGATCCTCAGCACGAGCGCGTAGGCGGCGGCGCTCAGCGAGCCAACGTGCCGCGTCTCGCGCTCTTCGATGCCGTAGGCGTGCACGGTCGGCGCACCATTGATCGCCGCGAGCAGTCCCTGTGCGCGGGCGCCTTTCGCGATGCGTTCGACGCGGTAGATGCGGTTCGTGCGCGGAAGGTAAAAGCGCAGTGCCCATACGTAAAAGGGAATGATCGCGACAACCAGAATGAGCAGCCACGGGCTGATCACGACGAGCGCGATGAACGTCACCGTGATCTGGAAGATCACCGTGACGAGCCACGGCACGATGTTGTTGACGGCCTTTGCGGTGACGTCGACGTCGTCGGCGACTCTCGAGAGTGCGTCGCCGATGCCCGCCTGCTCCATCGTTTGCGTGGGTAGATCGAGGGCGCGGTCGATGACGTCCTCGCGCATTCCCGCAAGGAGGCGCTGGCCGAGTCCCGAGATGAGGGCGCGTGAAAGAGCCGAGGCGAGCGCTTGTACGGCGCCCGCTGCGACGATCATCCCGGCGATGGTCCAGAGCGCCTGGGTAGTTCCTCCGGCCGTGACCACGTCTACCGCGCGCCCCATGAAGTACGGGCCGAGCGCACCTGCAAGCGCGGCCATGATGGTTGCCGCAAGCATTCCGAGGGCGAGAGGAGTGAAGTCGCGAAGCCGGCCGAGTACGAATCGGCCGGTCTCACCGAAGGATGCGATCGGGAGTAGCTCGGCGTGCCGTGAAAGCTGGCGCGCAACGTCGCCCTCGGCCTCCATCGACGCAATCAGGTCGCGTTCTGCCTCGCTCGCGCTATTTGCCGTACGAGTGGCGTTTTCGCTCATCGTTGCACCACCTTCCGGTATGCCTCGGCGTGCATGAGCTCGTGGTGGGGGCCTTCGGCGCTTACCTCGCCGCCTCGCACGAAGAGTACGCGGTCGGCCTGATCTAGAAGCGCCGGAGCCTTCGCGATGAGCACCGTGATGCGGTCCTCGACCTTGCGCGCCTCGCGCACCCCTTGGGCGATTTTGTATTCCGTCACGGCGTCGACCGCGGTCGTCGGGTCGTTGAGCACAAGCACGGGAACATCCGCCGCGAGTGCGCGTGCGAGAGCCAGGCGCTGGCGCTGGCCACCAGAGAGGTTCGCGCCGCGGTCAAGGATGCGCGTGTCGAGCCCCTCGGGCAGGATCCTCAAAAGATCATCTGCGCCTGCGGATTTGAGAGCCGCGTGCGCCCAGGTATCGGGATCGTTCGTTGTGTCGGGTGAAGCGTCTGGAGCGGGGCGCTTTGTGTCGAGTTGCTCGCGCAGCGTGCCATCGAAAAGGTCGACCGCGTGCGGCTCGATAAGGAGGCTTTCGCGCGGAATGTCGAGCGAAGAAAGTTCGATGAGGGCGAGGCGGGCGTCGGAAGCGGATTCGGGAACGAGTGCGACGATCTGAGAATCGCGCACGGTGCCGAGAAGAGGGGTGGAAATCTCCCCGAGGCCCGGAAGACGTGGGGGAGCAGTGGGCTCCGTGCGTGCCGAAAGGGCCTCGGGCGAGCCGGCCCTGACGAGAGAATTGAGCGCGGGCTCGGTGATGCTTCGCCCCATTTCGCTCAGGAGGTGGCGGATGCGGCGCGCCGAGGTCGAGAAGCTCGCCCACCACACGGGAACGCCCGCGAGCCCCGCCATCATGCCCGAAAGATTACGCACGAGACCCGCAATCGAGATGAACACGCCTACCGACATCGCGCCCTCGAGCGTGAGCGTACCCGAGGCGACGACGACCGCGGCAATCATGATCGAAGAGGTAAAGAGCATCAGGCCGTCGGAAAGGCCCGAGAAACGCGCGTTCGTGAGGGCAGCGTCGAGTGCGATGCGTGAGCGCGCCCGGTAAGTCGAGCGCGCGCGGGTTTGCACCCCCAGCCCCTGAAGTACGCGAAGGCCGTGCACGAGATCCGTTGCGGTCGAAGCGGCGTCGGCAGCGCGTGACTGCTGGTTGTCGTACTTTTCGGAGAGAATCGGCGTGACGACTCGCAAGATCACCACCTGCAGGGCGAGGCTCGCAAAAACGATGAGCCCCACGAGGGGATTCATGACCGTGAGCCACACACCTGCCCCCACGACGGCGATCGACGCGGGCACGGCCCACGTCATCATGTCGAAGACATCGGGAGCGCGATCAGCATCCGAGGTCGCGATTGAAAGGATTTCCCCTGCGGGGCGATCGATCTGTCGGGACGCGGGGTCGAGGGCAGCCGCGGTGACGGCGAGGCGCAGATTGTGCTGCTCGCGCGCTCGGATCTCCATGATCGGTTCGAAAAATCGCGCCCAGCACCAGTTGGAGAGAAGCAGGAGTCCTGCGAGACCCGCGGCACCGCCCGCGGTGAGCCAAAGATTGGCTTTAAAGATGCCGTGGTCGATCACGAGGCCGATCCCGATGGGGATGAACATGTTGATCGCTTCGCTCGCCATCGCGAGCACCATGAACCACGTGAGTGGGCGCGCATTGCGGCGCACCATTGCGCGCATCACCGAGCGCTCACGAAGTTCGGTTCGGCTGAGGTGGGCCTCCGAAGCATGGCGCTTGTCTCTTGTGCGAGCACGGGTATTTGTAGTGCTCATGGGCTTTTCGCTCATCCGTTAAAGTCAACGAAGAAACGCGAGGTTCCGCAACGGCTTCTCGGAAAACGGACGGTGGCGTCTGACACAATGGGCCGGTATTGATCCGCTACGAAAGGAGTACCGCGTGAGCACCACGAATCGCGAAGTCCTTCTCTACATCGACCCCACGTGCCCGTACGCGTGGGTGACGAGCCGCTGGCTGCTCAACGCCGTGAAGGAGCGGCCTGAGTTCACTCCACGCTTCTCGATCATGTCGCTGTATGTGCTCAACGAGGGCCGCGATCTCGACCCGAACTACCGCGCCCTCATTGACCAGACCCTGAGCCCCGCACACCTCTTCATGGCCGTGCAGCGTGAGCTCGGTCAGGAGGCCTTCTCGAAGCTCTACACCGCGTGGGGCGAGCGCTTCCACGTGCAGGACCGCAAGGATGACTACCTCGAGGTTGCACGCGAATCGCTCGAGGAAGCCGGAATCGATGCCTCGTACCTCGAGCATTGGGAGGGCCGCACCTACGAGGGTGAGCTGCGAGAGGAACAAGCGAAGGTGCAGAAGATGGTGGGCGACGACGTGGGGACGCCCGTGATCTCCTTCGGTTCCGGAACCGCGTACTTCGGCCCCGTGCTTACCCGTGCGCCTCGCGGCGAAGAGGCGGGCGCCTTGCTTGATGGTCTCGCAGCAATGTCGACCGTGCGCGGCTTCGCCGAGCTCAAGCGGGCCCGCACCGGCGGCCTCGACTTTTCCTGACGCCTCCTCAATTTCGATTCCAGAAGAAAGGGCTGCTCATGCGCCTCCACATCGCCACTGACCACGCCGGCTATGACCTCAAGAACCGGCTCATCTCCGTCTTCGAGAGTAAGGGACACGAGGTGATCGACCACGGCGCGTTCGAGGTGGATCCACTCGACGACTACCCGCCGTTTTGTTCGGACTGCGGTGAGGCGGTCGTCGCGGACCCCGGAAGCCTTGGAATCGTGATCGGTGGCTCCGGAAACGGGGAGCAGATCGCCGCGAACAAGGTTCAGGGCGTGCGTGCGGCACTCGTGTGGAATAAGGCGACAGCGAAGCTTGCGCGTGAACACAACGACGCGAACGTGATCGCGGTCGGTGCGCGCCAACACAGCGAGGAGGAGCTCATCGCCCTTATCGAGACGTTCGTGAACGAACCATTCTCCGGCGACGAGCGTCACGTGCGACGCATCGGCAAGATCGCCGAATACGAGAAGACTGGCACGTACCAGGAGCGCTAACGAAAGGGCGGTGAGCGATGCCCGAGGGGCATACGATTCACCGGCTCGCACGCGCGATGAACGCCGCATTCGGAAACACCCGGGTGCGGCTTTCGTCGCCGCAGGGCCGGTTTGAGGCGGGAGCCACGGAACTCGACGGCTGGGTCATGGCGCGAGCCGAGGCGGCGGGCAAGCACCTCTTCATGGGCTTCGCTCCGCACGAGGACACCGAACCGCTTCGGTTCATCCATATTCACTTGGGGTTGTACGGCTCGTGGACATTCGCGGGCAGTGAGCGCTTCCATCAAGTGCGCGCGATTGGTGCGCCCCGCAAGGGACTTGAGGTGACATCCGACGGCTCCTGGGCTTCGATTGTGCCCGGGGTCAACGTCAGGCTCCGCATTCGCGGAGCAGAGGGGCTTGCTGACCTGACCGGTCCCAACCAGTGCCGCGTGATCGACGAGGCCGAGCGGGAAGCGGTGCTCGAACGTCTCGGGCCTGACCCGCTGCGCTCGGACGCCGATCCGCGTGAGTTCGTGCGGCGCATCAAGAAATCACGCCAGAGCATCGGTCAGCTCCTCATGGACCAGCGCGTATGCGCGGGCATCGGCAACATCTACCGCGCCGAACTGCTGTTTCGCGCGCGGCTCGACCCTTACGTGCCCGGCAACGAACTTACGACACCGCTGATCGAGGCGCTGTGGGAGGATCTCGTGCCTCTCATGGCGTACGGCGAGCGGACGGGCCGCATCGTCACGACGCAGCCCGAGCATCGGAAGATTCACCGCGAGCTCAACGAACGCACGGTTCCCGTGTACCAAAACGGGGATGATGACCCCGCGAGTGTTCCTCGCGAGGAGTCGTTTTACGTGTATCACCGTCAGGGGTTCCCGTGCCGCCTGTGCGAGGCGAGCATTCGCGATGCCGACCTTGCCGGGCGCGCCCTGTACTGGTGTCCCCGCTGCCAAAGGCGCCGCGTTCGCAAGGCCGGGTGGACGGACCTGAACAGTGCAGCCGGCTGGGCGTACACTCCGGAGGGTGAATGAGATGACCCCACACCCCAAGTTTGATCTGCGCGTGCTCGCCGAAAGGCCCGACGGTTCCACCCTCAAGGCGTCGCACCTCAGCTTTATGGATCCCGAGATCGTGTACTCGATGTGCATACTCCGCCAGGGCGTGTTCATCATCGAGCAGGGCGTCTCGAGCGAGCAAGAGCTCGACGGGCTCGACCGCGAGGATTCCACCATCACCGTGTGGTGGGAAAAAGACGGCGATGTGATCGGCACGATCCGCGTGTTCCCCGGTGAAGGATGCATGAGGATCGGTCGCCTCGCGTGCGCAAAGAGTGCCCGCCGTGGCGGCTATGGCGGCGCCCTCATGGCCGCGGCGATCAATCTGTGCAAGGAGCGCGAGAGCACCCAGAAGATCGTGATCCACGGACAGTCCTACCTCAAAGACTGGTACGAATCGCTCGGATACGTGACCGTGAGCGACGAGTTCTACGAAGCTGGGATCGCGCATTACACGATGGAGTACCACCACCCGTAAGTGTTTCGAGGAGGAGCGACGATGAACACGAGTGTGTCTGCCGCGCGCGCAGCCGGCGAGGAGAACGTCCAGCCACCAGCCACCCTTACGCTTCACCGGGCGAGCGCCGAGCCGTGGGCACTTGCGATCCACGGTGGTGCCGGCGGTCGCATTCTCGAGCTCGGTGAACAGGCCGATTACGAGAGCGGTTTGCGCGAGGCACACGCGGCCGGTGAAGCGGTACTGTCGGGCGGCGGAAGCGCCCTCGAGGCGTGCTGCGCTGCTGTGCAATCGCTCGAGGAGAACCCGCTGTTCAACGCGGGTCGTGGCGCGGCGCTCGCGAAAGATGGCCGTGCCGAACTCGACGCGTCGGTCATGGACGGGGCAAGCGGTCTCGCGGGGGCCGTTCTCGCGAGTCGGCATGCCAAGAGCCCGGTGCGTGCGGCGCGCGCCGTCATGGAACACACCGATCACGTCATGATCGTCGATCCGCCAGCGCAGCTCGTGGGTGAGTGGAGCCTCGAGGTCGCAAACCCCGAGTGGTTTGTGACCGAGCGGCGCCTCGCACAGCTGCGACGGCTGCTCGACAAGAGTGAGAGCGGCCCGAGGCACGGCACCGTCGGAGCCGTGGCCCTTGATGCGAACGGCCACCTCGCCGCCGCAACCTCGACCGGAGGAATCAGCGCGCAGGATGTCGGTCGGATCGGGGACACCCCCGTGATCGGGGCGGGCACGTACGCGCGCGATGGACTCGCGGCGCTGTCATGCACGGGGGAGGGCGAGGCCTTCCTCCGCGGAGTTGTGGCCTACGACGTTGCTGCACGCATGAGGTATGCGGGCTGCGACCTTCCCTCCGCCGTTGCGGCCACCATCGAGGAGACACTCACCGAAAAGGGCTCGAGCGGAGGCCTCATCGCAGTGGTGCCCACCGGGGAAATGGTCATCGCTCATAACTCGCCCATGATGTTTTCGGCGTACCGCGACGGGGCCGAGGTGCGCGTCCACCTCTAGTGAACAATCGCGCCTTCGTCGCACGCTCTAAACGGCGAGGGTGCAGAAAACGACGCGATGCGCCCGTTTTCTGCACCCTCATCCAGATGCATAGATGCTCCGGTCAGCGTGCGCGAGTTGGCTTCGAGGGATCAGACTCGTTCCACAGACGATCGAGCGCCGTCACGACGATCCAGTCACCGCCCGCGACCCCCTCAACGTGAACGCTCTGGCGCACGACCTGCTCATCGGCGCGCACACACGCGAGAAGGTTGCGGCCATCTGCGAGTTCGGCGGGATTGAATCGCGCACCCGAGACCCGGTAGATCGCGAAACTCGTCGCCTCAGAATGAGGGTGGCGATTGAACTCGACCACGGCGTTGCCGCGCGAGCAGCGCACCTTGAGGCCGTTCGGCGTGCGCGGCGCGGCACCTCCCATGTGAGCGATGACAGGCACGATCGCGGGATGTGCGTAGTGGCGGCGAACAACCTCGCCCATCGCACCGTCTCGCTCATCACGTACTGACTTCGCCGAGAAGTACACATCGCCCTCGACACGTGGGTAGTCGCGATTGAAGTCGAGGTGGCGTGCCATCTCTTCCGGATCCTCGATTGCGCCCGAGGCCTGCTTGTACATCGCTTGGCCAATGTAGAGTGCGACGTCTGTGCCCTCGACGACATCGTTCCACCAGGGAACGAGTGCCGCGTAGTCGGCGACCTCGAGCCCGATCGGCCAGTAGATCTGCGGATTGATGTAGTCGACGAGGCCATCCTTGACCCACGCGCGCGAATCCGCGCAAATGATCTCGTAGCTCTCCGACCCGCTCGTAGCAGAACCGGCGGGATCGCTCGTGTTGTTGCGCCAAATGCCGAACGGACTGATCCCGAACTTCACCCACGGCTTGCACGAGCGGATCCTCTCCCGCATCTCGCGGATAAAGATCGTGATGTTCTCGCGACGCCAATCATCAAGCGACGACGTGCCATCCGAGTAGCGCTCATAGGTCGCCTGGTCCGGGTAGTCCTTGCCTTCAACCTTGTACGGATAGAAGTAGTCGTCGAAGTGGACCGCATCGATGTCGTAATGCTCGACCGAATGCATGATCGCGCGCAGCGAGTGCTCTCGAACCTCAGGGATACCCGGATCGAAATAGGTCTTCGTGCCGTACGCCCATGCCCACCCCTCGTTGACGAGTGCGGGGTGGTCGGGGACAAGGTGATCGACGGATTCGGTCATCGACACCCGGAACGGGTTGTACCACGCGTGGAACTCAAGGTTGCGCTTGTGGGCCTCCTCGATCTGGAATGCGAGGGGGTCAAACCCCGGATCCTTCCCCTGCTCGCCCGTGAGGAAATGCGACCACGGTTCATACGGCGAGGGCCAGAAGGCATCGGCAGCAGGGCGGATCTGAGAAATCACCGCGTTGAGGTTGAGCTCCTTCGCCAGATCAAGCCACGCGATAAATTCCGCTTTGGATTCCTCGACACTGAGGCCGGTGCGGCTCGGGTAGTCAATATTGTCGGTGGAGGCGATCCACATCGCGCGAAACTCGCGTGTGCGTGGGGCCACTGCTGCGTCGGAGGCGCTCGGCCCCTGCGGTGAAGGCGACGCGACGGCCGGGACCGCACCGATCGCGGCGACGAAGGCGCCCGCGCTGGCGGCGCCGGAAAGCGTGACGAATGAACGACGTGAAAGGTTAGTCATAGGGGTCTCCTCGTTGAGAATCTCGTGAGCATGACGAAAAACGACTTAGTGTCCCCGTCAAGGGCCCCGTCCCTGACGATGCAGAGGTGTTGCACCCTGGACGGAGGGCCTGGAACGTCGGTGGAGTAGGTTACCGCCTCCTTGCCGAGACCGCGGAATACGTGCGCGCGAGCGCCTCGTGAGCCTCGTCCATGCGCATTTGCGCAATGGCGACAAAGAGGAAATCTACGACGGTAAGCTGCGCAATCCTTGAAGCCGTCGCTCCCGAGCGCAGCTCCGACTCGTGGGCGTGAGTCAGCAGCGTGATATCGGCAAGGCGGGCGATCTCACTCGACGGTGCATTCGTAATCGCGATCGTGGCTGCGCCCGCATCCTGCGCAATCGCGAGCGAATCAAGAATGTCGAGCGTTTCGCCGGAGTGCGAAATACCGACCGCGACATCACCGTCGCCCATGAGCGACGCCGCAGGCAAGGCCTGGTGCGCATCCACGTAGCTCGTGGCGCGCATACCGATGCGAGCGAGTTTTTGTTCGAGGTCCATCGCCGCAAACGCGGAGGCCCCCACGCCGAACGTGACTACCTGGCGGGCCCTCGTGCACAACGTCCGCGCACGCTCGAGTTCGCTGATGCTCACGGCATCGGCGGTATCGGCAACCGCGCGCGAATCGGCAAACGCCACCTTCTTGACGACCGCTTCGAGAGAGTCCTGCGGATCGATGTCGGCGGCAAGCGCGCTCGCGGCACGCTCATCGCCTCCCGCGATGGTTGTCGCGCGCCCGCGCGAAAACGCCAGGTCTTCACGGAACGCGGCCCTCAACTCCCTAAAGCCGCTGAAGCCGAGGCTCGTGGCGAGCCGCACGATGCTCGCGGGCGACGTGCGAGAGGCCGCGGCGATCTCGGCAATGGGCCGAGCGAGGGCCTCGTCGGGGTGATCCAAGAGGTAGCGGCTCGCGCGCGCGAGGGTGCGCGACTCGCTCTTGGCGGCATCCTCGAGAGCATCGAGGACACGTGCCGGTGGGCGCTGGAAGTCTTCGGCGGTCATGGTGGGGTGCCTATCGTTCCTCGGCGACCGTCGGAGAGCCCACGCGGGCGCGCAAGGCTTCGCTTGCCGAACGAATCCCCGAGGCATCCCCCGGGCGTGTGGCAGAAGGCGGGAACTGCGCGAGCACCTCGAGGGCCTCCGGAGCGTGCTCAAGCGGAGCTCCAGCGAGGAGGAGCACGAGGGCAGCGCGCAGGTTGTTCTCGGTCGCGCCAAGTGCCGCGCGCGCGTCGTCTTCACTCGCACCCGTTGCTTCGCGCACGATGCGCACCGTGCGCGCCACGAGCTTCTCATTCGTCGCGCGAACATCGATCATGAGGTTCTCGAAGGTCTTGCCGAGACGCACCATCACCGACGTCGACAGGGCGTTGAGGAGCACCTTTTGCGCGGTCGCAGCCTTCATGCGGGTCGACCCCGTGACAACCTCGGGGCCAGTGTTCACGAGAAGCGGCACATCGGCAAGCGCCGCGAGCGGCGCATTCGGGTTCGCGCTCACGAGCGCTGTCGCGAGCCCGCGCTCGCGGGCCGCCGCAAGGGCGCCTTTCACGTACGGGGTGCGGCCGCTCGCGGCAAGGCCCACGATAACGTCGTGCTCACCCGCGTGGTCCGCAATGACACTCGCGCCGAGTTCTTCGCTGTCTTCGGCGCCCTCGACAGCTTTCATCATCGCGCCATCTCCGCCCGCGAGATGCGCGACGAACATGTCGGAGTCAGCGTTATAGGTGGGCAGAAGTTCGACTGCGTCGAGAACCCCGAGCCTGCCCGAGGTGCCCGCGCCAACGTAGTGCACGCGGCCCCCGTTCGTGAGAGCGTCCACGCACAGGTCGGTCAAGCGCGCGATCTCGTGGGTCAGTGCTTGCACGGCCGCGACGACCGTGGCATCTTCCGCGAGGATGCGCGAGACAACTTGCTCGGATGCGAGCGTATCGATGTCGCGCGAGCGGGGATTGCGCTCTTCTGTAGGCGAGTGCACCTGGACGAGCGGAGTGAGCGGGCCTTGTGAATCAGTCACGGGAATCCTCCACGAGAAGTTGGCGGGGTGCGGTTGTCGAAAGCGGGACGGTGCGCAGCGCGTGCGGCGGGGTGAGCTGACCGAGGACAGCGGGCTCTGTCGCGCCGGTGGCATCGATCAGAGCACCGGGCAGGCCGTGCGCAGAGTAGTAGCCGATGAGGGCCATGAGGAACGCCTCTTTGATGTCGGGGTCGAGGCCGCCAAGCGGCCCCGTAGTCACCGTACATCCGGGTAGGAGGGCTTCGATGCGGGCCATGAGGGTCGGGTTGTGGGCGCCGCCGCCGGTCACGTGAAGGCGCGTGCGAGGCTCGTGCCCCACTTCGGCCTTGAGCGCATCGGCGAGTGTACGGGCAGTGAGTTCCGTGAGCGTCGCGAGCAGGTTTTCCGTGCTAAGCACGTCCAGGTCGATGCCCGCTTCGCGTGCGCGAGCATCGAGCCACGCCGGCGAAAAATACTCCCTGCCCGTGGACTTCGGAAAGGGAAGCGCGAAGTAAGGGTCGGCGAGCAGCGATGAAAGAAGAGTGTCGTGCACGCGTCCGGCGGCGGCTCGGGCGCCATCCGTATCGCACGCCGTTCCCGTGCGAAGGGCGGCGGCCGCGTCAATGAGCCCGTTACCGGGGCCCGTGTCGCCCGCGCGCACGAGCGGGGGAGCGGTTGGTCCGACGGCTGCCGGGGTGCACAGCGTCGTATTGGCTATCCCACCGATGTTCACCGCGCATCCGCCGTCGGGGCCGAGCAGGAGTTGGTCGAGGAGAGGGGCGAGTGGCGCGCCGGTCCCGTCACGGGCGATGTCGGCGCTGCGCACGGTGCTCAGCGCCGCAATCCCGGTTGCAGCGTGGATACGGGAGGCATCCCCAATGGCGAGGGTCGCGAGGGTGCGCCCGCCCTCGACGTTGTGAAAGAGCGTTTGTCCGGGCGAGACGACAAGATCGAGTGGTGCGTCGGATCCGCGTTCGCGGGCATCGTCGCGCACGCTTGTAACGACGCCAGCGAGGAACTCGCCAACGTGCGCATCGAGCAGTGTGAGCTCTGCGAGCGAGGGAACACTCGCACTGGTCACGGCCTCGAGGACGCGGCCGCGAAGGGCTTCGGGCCACGGGTGCTCACCCGAGCTCTTCACACGTGCGTGAAGCACGTCGCCGTCGCGGGAGAAATCGACGAGGGCGAAATCCGCCGAATCAACCGACGTGCCCGTCATGAGACCGAGGATCCTCATCGCGCGACCTCTCTCAGAGCGAGATCGGCTGCGGCGTTCATGACGCCCCGACTCGCACCATAGGTGAGAAGAACGGCTGCGGGCGATGAGAGCGTGTGGGGGAGCGGTGCCGTTTCCGGAACACCCGTGTGAAGGACGATCAGGCGCGAGCCCAACTCGTGTGCATTCGCGGCGGCCTGATCGAGACGAGCCGTTTCCGCGTCACTCGCCGAGCCAAGCCGCGTGAGCACGAACGTCACCTGCGGGCTTTCGTAGCCCGGCGGCGGGTCTGCGGGCAGAAGACGAATATCTCGATGCTCGAGTACCGGCGCGAGGAAGGTGCGCCCTTTACCCGCCGCGTAATCGTGCGCGAAACGCGCATCGACGATGGCTGCGGTCGAAACGTGGCCCGCGACAGGCGACGACTCGAGTGCCCACCGCACCGCACGTCGAGAGGCACGCTCGCCAACTGCCTCGAGATGAGCCTCCGCACTCTCGAGTGCCTCCGCGGTGCACGCAGACGCGCTCGCGCGGCCCGCGAATGTCGTGCGCACGCGCTCGGCGCGCGAGCGCAGCTCACCGCGATCGAGCCGCCCCGAACGAATAGCCTCAGCGATCGCGTCGTGGGCCTCGACAAGCATGTTCTCGCCATCGCGCCGGATCGACGTCCCAAGACACAGCAGGTGCGCGCCTGCCTCAAGCGCCCGCACGGTTGCCTCCGCGTAGCCCACCGATTCGGTGATCGCCCCCATGTCGAGAGCATCGGTCACGAGGAGTGCATCGGGGTTGATCTGCGCAGCAAGAGCATACGACCACGGGGCAATCGTCGCGGGCCCATCACCGAGCGACGGCACACACATGTGGCCCGTCATGAGGGCATCGGGCGCGCTGCCGAGCTCGCGGAAGGCCGCGACGTGCTGGGCGAGGGCGTCCTCGAGCGACAGGGCGACCGTCGGAACCCCCAGGTGCGAATCAACCGCAGTGTCTCCGTGCCCGGGAAAATGCTTCGCACAGCTCAGCACCCCCGCGTGCGAAAGCCCCTCGCATACCGCCCGCGCATGCCGCGCGACCGGCCCCGGCGACGTGCCGAAACTGCGGGCACCGATCACGGGATTGGAAGGATTCGTGTTGACGTCTGCGACGGGGGCGAAGTTCATGCGTACGCCAATCGCGGCGAGAACCCGCCCGATGGCCTCGCCGTATTCGCGTGAAAGCTCGGGATCATCGATGTCCCCGAAACCACGGGCTGCTGGAAACGCGCCGCCGCGCGCCGCATAGAGCCGAGTGACGTCGCCGCCCTCCTCGTCGATCGTGACGATCGGCTCTGTGCAACTCGCCTCACGCACCTGGGCGATAAGCCTTTGGGCCTCGCGCGTATTCGGCGTGTTGTACCCGAACAGGCACACACCGCCGAGTCCGGCCTCGAGCGCCTGCGCGAGCCATTCAGGGACGTCCGTGCCGGGAAAAGACGCGAGAAGCGGGGCGAGAGCATCGGCATCAAAACGAGACTGAGACATGGTCACCTTCTAACCTTTGACCGCGCCTGCCGTGAGCCCCGACGACAGCTGGCGCTGAACGAGGACGAAGAAGATCACAACGGGAAGCGCGATGATGGTCGAGGCGGCCATAATCGGCCCCCAGTCGGCCGTGTTCTGCGTGAAGAACGTCCGCAGACCAACGCCTACCGTGTACTTCGACGAGTCCGTCATAAACGTGAGGGCAAAAATGAACTCGTTCCACGCGGTGATGAACGCGAACACGCTCGTGGCGACGAGACCGGGGGCGACGAGCGGCAGGAGAATCGAGAAGAACATCCTGAACCATCCGGCGCCATCGATGTAGGCGGCTTCCTCAAGTTCCTTCGGGACCGCGGCGACGAAACCCTTGAGGTTCCAAATCGCGAACGGAAGCGAGAAGGCAAGATAGACGATCACGAGCCCGAGGAGCGAGTTGAGCATGTTGAGGGTGCGCGCCTGGAGGAACAGCGGTATCACGAGAGCCTCGAGCGGCACCATCTGCACCATGAGCACGAGAACGAGCACGACGGTGCGAAGGCGGAAGCGGTAGCGGGCGACGCCAATCGCGGCGAACAGCGCGATTGCGCCCGACAGGAGTACGGTGCCGGCCGCGACGATGAGCGAGACCTTGATGTACTCGAAGAAGTTCGCGTCGATCAGGACGGTTTTAAAGTGGTCGAGCGTGAAGCTCGTGGGAAGAATGCCCGCGCCGCGCGAGTTGGCGTGCGTATCGACCGCGGTCGTGAGCATCCAGTAAAACGGGAAGAGCGCGTAGAGGAGCAGAAGGGCGATGCCGAGAGCCTTCGCGATATTTGCGGGGCGAAGCGGGTTCTTCTTATTGGCGGGTGTGGCGCCGGTGGGAGCGGTGGTGCTCACAGTTCATCCTCCTTCATGAGTGCGCGCATGTAGACCACGGAGATCGCGAGAAGGACGAGAGTGAGAAGCACCGCGATAGCAGAGCCCATACCGTATTTCCCTTGCCCAAACGATTCGGTGTAGGACCACACGCCGAGGTTCATCATGTGTCGGTTCGACCCATCACCGCCGGGCATGAGATAGATCTGCGTGAAAACCTTGAAGTCCCAAATCGTCGACAAGATGATGCACACGGCGAGGATCGGGCGGATCATCGGGATGGTGACGTTCGTGAAGCGCTTGAACGCACTCGCGCCATCGACCTTCGCGGCCTCATACAGGGACTCCGGGATCGTGAGGAGACCGGCGAGGGTCGTCACGGCGATAAAGGGAAAGCCGTGGTACACGACGTTGAGCGCGGCAATTCCGTAAAACGCGAGGCGAGAATCCCACCAGTTGGCACTGCCCGGAGTGAAAAGCCCGAGTGATTCAAGGACGCTCGCCACGAACCCGCTCGTGGGGTCGAAAAGCCACACAAACACGTAGGTGCCGGTAAGCGCGGGAACGGCCCACGCGACCATGATCGCGCCGATGCAGATGTTGCGCCACGTGAGCGAGAGCGTATTGAGAAACAGCGCAACGGCAACGCCCACGAGCATCGTCAGCACCACGCACACGGCCGCAAATCCGACGGTGTTGGGAAGCACGGTTGTCCACAGATGCGGGTCGCTGAGGATCGCCGAATAGTTGGCGAAGCCCACGTAGTTGGTGGTGCCCTTCAGCAGGTTACGCAGGCCGTAGTCCTGAAGCGAGAGGTCGAATACGCGAAACAGGGGGAAGATCAACAGGACCGCGAGCGTGAGGAGCCCGGGTGCGAGGAGCAGCCACGGCGGCAGGTGTCGGCGCGCCCACATCGACAGTCGTGACGAGCGGCTCGTGTCAGCCGGGGGCAGCGCACTCTCGTGAGTGTCGTTCATGGTGGTCATCGAGGAAGCTTTCGAACGTGGGCTGGGGGCTCGGGACCCAGCCCTCAGCGAGTGGGTCCCGAGCGATGGTCGGTGAACAAAAATACGGCTTAGGCGCCGAAGATTCCGTCCATTTCCTTAGCGGCAGCATCAGCAGCAGCCTGCGGAGCCTGGCCACCAGCGAGGACGTTGCTCAGGAGGTTCGGGAGGGTCTTCTTGCCCTCGATCTGGCCCCACATCGGAGTAACGGGTACGGACTTGCCGGCCTCGGTCATTTGCGAAGCAAAAACCTTTGTGAGGTCGGTGCCGTTCTTGATCGTCTCGTCGAGCGCTGACTTCGTGCCGGGGAAGAAGTTCGTCTCTTCGCTCCACCGGGTCGCGAATTCGCCGGTTGTCATGAGCTTGATGAGTTCGAAGGCGAGCTCCGGCTCCTCGGAGTCCAGGAACCGGCACAGGTGGGAACCGCCCACGAAGCTGCCGGCAATCGCCGAGTCCTTGGCGGGGATGGTGAAAGCCGTGAGCTTATTGAACAGCTCTTCGTCGCTTGCCTTCACGGTTGCGGGCACCCACGAACCGGTGATGAACATGGCGACCTTGCCCTCCTGGAACTGCTTGAGGGAGTCGGTCTCCTTCCAGGTCGAGGCCGCCTCGGTCGACGAGCCATGCTTGAGGGCGAGGTCGGTGTACCACGTGAGGCCCTCGACTGCGGGCGCTTCGTTGATGGTGGCCTTCCAGTCTTTGCCGGAGCCTTCGGCAATGTCGCCGCCTGCTCCCCAGATGAAGGGGAGGAGAGCGAAAGGGGATCCGCCGTTGACCGGGAACGGGATGACGTCGGGATTCTTCGCCTTGAGGGTTTCGATCATGGCGAGGAGGTCATCCCACGACTGGGGCTGGGAGTTGACCCCCGCAGCTTCGAGGATCTCCTTGTTCGCGAGGATCGAGCGGATGCCCGCGTACCACGGCATGCCGTACAGCTTGCCGTCAAGCGTGCCCGCTTCCTTGAGTGCATCGATGAGGTCCGAGTCAATTCCGGCCTTCTTGACGTCTTCCGTGAGGTCGTCGAGGCCCCCTGCATCCGCGAACTCGGGAGTCCAGGTTGTGCCGATCTCGGCAACGTCGGGGCCGGTGCCACCCGCCATGGCGGTCACGAACTTGTCGTGCGCGCCATCCCACGGCTGGACCTCGACCTTGAGGGTCGCGCCCGTGTGCTTGGTGAACTCCTCCTGGAGGGCCTTGACGTATTCGTCAGTCTTGGCGTTCGTTCCCTCCATGATCCACAGGGTGATGGTCTTGCCGTCATTGGCGGCCTTATCGGTGGGGTTGGAGGAGGAACCGCCCGAATTGCCGCACGCGGCGAGGCCCACGGTGGCCGCGCCGAGTGCTCCGGTGGCGATGAGGTTCCTGCGGGTGATCATAGTGTCTCCTTTGAGCTATGGGGGACGGGCACCGTCGTGAAAAAATATTTCATCCGTATGCCTCAAGATGAAACTTACCACAACTTGTGGGGTGGATGACATACTGGGCGAGACCGAAAGGACTGCTGACATGCCGATTTCCGTGATTCTGGGGGCCGACGTCGGAGCGACCCATACGCGCCTCGCAATCGAGGGAGCCGATGGGCGAAGTGGCGAGAGTTTCACGCCGGTCCGCGTCGAGGGCGCGGGGTTTAACGTGAGATCCTCCGGGCCCGACGCGCTCGAGCACTTCGAGCAGACACTTGCGCGCGCCTTCGCCCCACTCGACACCGGCAGCACCCTGGAAAAGGCCGTCTTCGGCATATCTGGAGCGGGGCCCGCCCGCCACGAGCGCATCGAGGCGCTCGTGCGTGAGGCCGTTGTCTCGCAATCGGCCTCTCACCACATCCAGGTCGATCCCGCCAACGTTCGTGTCGTCGATGACCTCTGCACGGCATTCGCGAGTGCCTTCCCGGCATCCGCGTCACGACCCACCGGCGTTCTCGTTCTCGCAGGTACCGGCGCGGCAAGCGTGAGCTATGTGCGGGGCGTGGAGTCGGTGCGCCGCGATGGCATGGGATGGCTGCTAGGAGACGTCGGCTCAGCCGTGTGGCTCGGAAAGCGCGCTCTCGAGGCAGTGGCGGCGGACCTCGACGCGCGCGGGAGCTCGACAGCCCTCACCGACCGTGTATGCGCGGCGCTGGGCTTCAACCCACGTGACACCGCGGCCCAGCTCGACCCGCGCCAAGCGCTCATCCGTGAAGCCTACGACCTGACCCCGGCCGAGTACGGGCGTTTCGCCCCGATCGTGACCGAGCTCGGTCACTTCGGCGAGGGCGAAAGCGACGAGGTCGCGCGCGAGATCGTCGCGCAAGCCGTGGACAGCCTCCTCGAGGGGGCCCTTGTGCTCGCGGATCCTCTTCGCGGCAATTCACCCGTGAGTGTCGTTCTCGCCGGTAGTGTCCTCACCGCTCGCGGCCCGATTGGGGATCTCATGCGCTATGCGCTCGAACGCGAGGGGTTCGACGTGCGTGAGGCTGCCTCGCCGCTCGAAGGCGCGCTTGCGCTAGCGCGCGCGGAAACTCGCCTTCAGAAGTCGTAGGTGCGGGAAAAGAACCGAGCGCTCTCGCGCGCGCTGGGCACTCCCGCATCCGGGTCAGCGCCGGCCTCAACGAGCACCTCGACCACGTAGTCGAAGCCTTTGAATACGGCGCCCGCGAGCGGACTTTGCCCACGGTCGTTGAGAAGGTCGACGTCCGCGCCGTGCTCTGCAAGCAGCTTCACGAGTGCCGCGTGGCCGTGGTAGGCGGCAAGCATGAGCATGGTGTTGCCGTCTGCATCTTGCATGTTGAGGGGAATTCCCGCCTCGATAGCGGGGCGGAGAATCTCGAGGTTCCCCTCGCGTGCAGCGTCCATGAGGGCGCGCGCGAGTGCGGCGGCCTCATCGGCGTCGGCGTCGGTGCCGGGCTGGGGCGCGGTGTTTTCACTCATGCCACAAGCGTAGCGATGATGGGCGCGGCCAGCAGGACGATCCCGAGTCCCACGCCCCACGCATCGTGCCACGTGAACTGCGCACTATGGACCCACGTGCGCCGTTGCGCCGTCGCGAAACCGCGCGCGTCCATCGCGAGCGCTTGGATCTCCGCGCCGCGCAGCGTCGAGACGAGAAGCGCAAACGTTGCACCGGCGTAGAGTGCGAAGGAGTTGCGCTGCTGGATGCCGCGGATGCGGCGCGTAAAGACGATGTCGCCCCACTGCGAAAACACGTGTCCGAGCCGCGCGAGGCCCGCACTCATTGCTGCCGCGAAACGCGCGGGAACATGACACTTTTGGGCGAGAGCCTGACCGAAGCGGGTCGGGTCCAGACCTTCAAGAAGGATCGCGCCGGGGCCGACCATGGCGAAGATTCTCAGGCCCTCGACGCCGGCGCTCTGCCATGTCGACAGTTCGCCGAGTGGCCTGCCGGAAAGAATTCCGGCCGACCACGCGATGGTGAGCGCCGCGAGCACGATTGGTGCAAGGCGCGTCATGAGCCGGGCTGGAGTGCGCCAGGCGAGAGGGATGAGCGTGAGCGTGAGAATGGTGCCCGTGAGCGTCGGCGCGAGCGTGTGCATTCCGAACGATCCCGCGAAGGCTAAAGCGGCGATCGCGAGGATCGTGAGTGGATTGAGCTTATCGGCAGCGACGGCGCGCGGCGGGTGGGGAACGCGCGGGATCGGGGGAGCGGGGGACGGGTCCGACGGTTGCTTGCACGCGATACTCTCTCGGAGATCGTCACGCCCCGGCGCTGCCTCGAGGGCAATGACTCGGTCGCACGCGCGCACGAGCCGCTCGTCATGCGTGGCCGCAAGGACCGCGCGGCCGCTGACGAGTGCGCGAGCAATGAGCTCAGCCACCGCACCAAACGCCGCGTCGTCGAGGCCCACAGTCGGCTCGTCGAGCACGAGAATGTCGCGGCCCGAGGCGAGTGCCGTCGCGAAGGCGAGGCGACGCTGCTCACCCCCTGAAAGCGTGAAGGGGCCGGCGGATTCGAGGTGAGCGAGGCCTGTCGCCTCGAGCCACGCCCGTGCGGCCTCATCGTCGTTCGGATCCTCGGCGCCAGCTTTCACCTCGTCGAGGACGGTGCGGGCGACGAAGCTCTGCTCGGGGTTTTGCGGGAGCCATGCGGCTCGAAACGGCGCTTTCTTCGCTGCGCGCTTACCCCTACCCGTACGCTCGCGGGTCTCCTCGAGAAGGTAGCGGATCAAGGTGGACTTGCCGATGCCACTTGGACCCGTGAGCGCGGCGAGCTCTCCGTTGTAAAGCTCGACGTGAACGGGGCCGGCAAACAGAGTGCGGCCTTCGAGCGTCGCGGGAACCTCGAGGTCAATGAGAGCGACCCTCTCGCTGCCTCCTCGCAGCGATTTTTGTTCGCTGCCGAGCGCACTTTCGCCACGAGAGCCGTCCGCGCGCCATGCCCCCGCGGGAGCGTCCTCAAGTATCTGACCGCCCGCACCTATGCGGATGACGCGGTCGACGTGGGCGCGCCAGAGCTCCACTTGGTGATCCGCAACGACGAGGGTGAGGCCCTCGGTTGCTTCGCAAATGGCGTCGCGTACCGCGAGTGCCGTCTTGGCGTCGAGCATTGCAAGCGGCTCGTCGAGAGCGATTGCCCCGGCACCCGTGGCGATCAGGCCCGCGAGGGAGAGGCGCTGCTGCTGCCCACCAGAAAGGTGGTAGGGGTTGGCATCGAGCGGAGAGGAAAACGCGGCCGCGGCGTGTGCATCGCGCACCATTGCGGGCATGCGTGCAGGATCAACGCTCGCATTTTCCGGGCCGAAAGCGGTATCGATTCCTGTCGTCGCGCCCACGAACGAGTGGACGGGATTTTGCACCATGAGGGCGACGCCCGGCACGGGAGATGCTTCGGGAAGTGGTGCCGAGGGGGCGACCCCTTCCGGTGGGTCCTCGGGGATGAGGCCGCTCAGGGCCTTGAGAATCGTCGATTTTCCCGAGCCGCTCGCACCCGTGAGAAGAACGCGTTCACCCGCAGCAATCTGGAGGGAAAGGCCAGAGAGAACCGGGGCCCTACGCCCCGGTGGTGTATAGGTGAAGTCATCGATCCCCACACCCACGGCACGGCGGGTGGAGGCAAGCGTCGGGCTCTCACTCACCGCTGTGCGGCCTCCTCACGCCCGGGTGCGAAATTCCCGAGAGCCCCGGTCTTCGCAAGCGCGCGCACGATTGCCGGCGCCGGCAACGCAAGCAGAATGACGCCAGAAATGATGAACAGTGCGAGGTGGGCGAATCGGAACGGCATGGCCCAACTCGGGAAGAACACGAACTGCTCCCAAATCCACTGCAAAACCATCGAGATCCAGGCGCCTGCGAGAACCCACTTAAACGACGGCTTCGCGTATTTCGTGGCGGCACCCATGACCTCGAAGCCGATCGCAACGATCGCGCCCGAGATCAGCACCGTCCACCCGAAGTGCGAGCCGAGAAGTGCCTCGATGATCGCGCCAATCCACATCGTGCCAAGTGCCGAGCCGGGTTTACGGACGATGAGCATCGAGAGCGCCGCCGGCAGAGCCCACGGACCCGCGGCGATGCCTTCACTGGGCGGGAAGAGCGAGAAGACGGGCTTGAGCGCGCCGAGCCCGGCGGCGTAGGCGAAGAACGCGACGCCCGCGATCAGGCCCATTGATACAACAACGAGAAGATCAATGGTGCGGTAGCGAAAAGCAGAATGGTTATCAGGAGCAGCTGTCGTCATCATGCGTCGATTCTAGAACCGCCACGCGGGGCTTGAGAGACGGCAAAGTCCCTGCCCACCGGAAACTGATTGAGTGCACCGGCCTTCGCGAGTGCCGTGACGATAGCGCGCCCGAGAGCCGCGAGAAGCGTGAGGGCGCTGATCCAGAAGAATACGAGAAGCATGACTTTGTAGCCCGCAGACCACGAGGGGTAGTACGCGGTGATCTCGTAAAGCCATTCGAAGAGGGTCGACAGAAGCGAGCCGCCAATCACGACCGCTGCGCTCGTACTCGCCCACCCCGAGAGCGCGAACGCGATCTCGAAACCCGCGCCCTGGATGAGGCCGGAGATAAGCGCGCCGACACCGAAATGGCTGCCGAGGAGAGCCTCGAGGCACGCCGCGATAATTTCCGCGCCGAAGGCAGCGCCTGGGCGGCGAACGATCAACATCGCGACGAGAGCAGGAAGGCACCAGAAGCCAGTGAGGAGGCCCTCGAGCGGGGGGAAACCCGCGGTGAGAGGGGCCACAAGGTTGTACAGATGCGCGTAGCCGGCAAAGGCGACGCCGAAGGCTACGCCGACCATGACGATCACGACGAGATCAATCGTGCGGTACTTAATGCGCTGGGAAAAGCCCGCTCGCGCTGTGCGTTGATCAGTCATCACCACTCCTTCCACTCGGAAGGGGCATGCCCGTGAAGCGGCGTGGCCGCGGCATGCGAGAAATCCCGACTCCCTACGCCGGTGCTAACCGGATCAGGTTCGAGGGTCAGCGCCCTTTGCGCACTCTCAGCACCGGTCGGTGCTCCCCTGTCTGTTGGATGACGCCCACAAGTGTACAGGCAGGTGAGGGCAGGGCCGCGAGTGCTCAGCGCGCAAATGTGATGGCCTTCGCGATCGCCTCGGCGACCTCGCGCGGGTGCTCGGGGCTGAGCAGGTATGCCCCTCCGTCTCGGCCGATGATCTCCACGAGCTCACCGCCGCGGGTGACCGCAAACCGAGTGTCGGCCTGCGGCCCCACAAGCGTGCGAGGTTTGAGCGGCGCCACCGGGCGTACCTCATCCATGCGGGAAACCGCGACTTCGGCGCGCCCGAGCCCGATGTTGCCCACGAGGGAGCCGACCCGTTCCGGTGCAACGACGCGGATCTGCACCGTGCGGAAATCCTCGAGCGGCCACGTGGGCCGCGCGAGGAAACCACCGAGCTTCGGCGTGAGGCCGCGCTCGTCTACGACGAACCCGATGGTCGTGCGCATCCACGCCCATAGTGCATACCCCGCGAATCCGATCGCGAGGAGGGCGGCGGTGCTGAGTCCGGGGTCGCCAAAGGTCAGCAACACGAACAGGCAGATTGCCGCGCCGATCACGAGGGTGAGGATGACGCGGGTCCACGCGACCCGCCCCGGCCTCACCCTGCCCTTATACGGAGTGAGGTACTCGTGCTTGTGTGCCATCGTCTACCAGATGCTCACGCGGCGCTCGGGAGCGAGGAACAGGCCGTCACCCTCCTTCACGCCGAAGGCGTCGTGGAACGCGTCAACATGGCGCACGACCCCGTTCGCGCGGAACTCCATGGGCGAGTGCGGGTCGATTGCGAGGCGACGAATGGCGTCGGCCTCGCGGTTCTTGCCGCGCCATACCGCACCCCACGAAAGGAAGAGGCGCTGGATGCCCGTGTAACCGTCGGACCCCACCTCGTGTGCCGCTTCGCCAACCTCATTGAGGTAGGCCTTGAGCGCGATCGTGAGACCGCCGAGGTCGCCGATGTTCTCGCCGATCGTGAAGGCGCCGTTCACGTGATGCTCATCTGAGAGGTCGCGCGGGCTCATCGCGTCGTAGTCGGCGATGAGCGAGCGCGTGCGCTTCTCAAACTCTTCGCGGTCCGCCTCGGTCCACCAGCTCTTGAGTGCGCCGTCACCGTCGTACTTGGAGCCCTGATCGTCGAAGCCGTGGCCGATTTCGTGGCCGATCACCGCGCCGATCCCACCGAAGTTCACGGCATCATCCGCATCGATCCCAAAATACGGGGGTTGGAGGATCGCCGCGGGGAACACGATCTCGTTCGCGCCAGGGTTGTAGTAGGCATTGACCGTCTGCGGGGTCATGTGCCACTCGCCGCGATCCACGCTTCGCCCAAGCTTTGCGATCTCGTAGTCATGGGTAAACGTCGCGATGTTTCCGACGGTGGCAAGGAGTGAATCGGGATCAATGGCGAGGCTCGAGTAATCCCGCCAGGTTTCGGGGTGGCCGATCTTCGGCGTGAACTTCTCGAGCTTCGCGAGGGCCTTTTCGCGGGTCGCCGGGGTCATCCACTCAAGCGAGGAGATCGACTCGCGGTAGGCGGTGATGAGGGCCTCCACGAGGTGCTCCATGCGTTCTTTCGCCTCGGGCGGGAAGTAGCGCGCCACGTATGTCTCGCCGACGGCCTCGCCGAGGGCAGCCTCGACGAGGCTCACGCCGCGCTTCCAGCGGTCGCGGATCTTCGTGGTCCCGGAAAGCACGGTGCCGTGGAAGCTGAAGTGGGCATCGACGAACTCATCGCTCAGGTAGGGCGCCGCGGCGTCGATCGCGTGGAGGGCGAGCCACGCGCGGAGGTTCTCGAGGTTTTCGCTGCCCCACAGCTTCGAAATGGCCGCCGTGTATTCCGGCTCGTTGATGTTGATGGTCTCTACCCACTCGGCCTTCGCACCGGCGCCCTCGAAGTAGGCGTCCCAGTCGAAGCTCGGGAAGGCGTCGGCGCGCTCGGCGACGCCCATCGGGTTGTTCGATTTCTCGCTGTCGCGCCGGCGCACGACGTCGACGTGCTGTTTCGCGATGCGGGTCTCGAGATCCATGACCACCTCGGCGAGGGCACGCGCATCGCCCTCGGGCAGCCCGGCGCGTCCCGGGAGCTTCGCAAGGTCGGCAAGCGTCGCCAGGTAGTCAACGTAGGCCTCGCGGATCGCCCGGTACTGCTCATCGCGGTAGAACGATTCATCGGGAAGGCCGAGGCCCGCTTGAGCGATCTGTGCCTGGTAGCGCTCCGGGTCATCGGCGTCTGTCCACACGTACAGAGCGATGATGCCGGTGGGGGCCGTTGCTTCGCCAGTGAAGCTCGTGAGCGCTGAACGGTCGGCGAGGCTGAGGATCCGCTCGAGCTGCGGCTCGAGGTCGCGAGCGCCGATCTCATTGAGGCGTGCTTCGTCCATGAAAAGCGCGTACAGCGCACCGATTTTTCCCTCACTAGAGTCAGCGGGGGCGCCAGAGGCCGCTGCTTCCTCAATGATGCTCCGCACGCGCTCCTCGGAAAGGTCGTGAAGACGCGTGAACTCCGAGTAGCTCGGCTTATCGGCTGGGATCTCAGCCGAGGCGAGCCACGCGCCATTGATGAAGCCGAAGAGGTCGTCCTGCGGACGAACGGACTCATCAATCTGGGTGAGATCGAGGCCGGTCTGGGATGCGGGCGAGGTCATGTGTCTCCTCCGGGATAGGGAAAATCGGAATGTCCGACGGTTGCCTCCACCCTAGCGATCCGCGGTTTGGGAAGGGTGGATGTGTCACGTTACGGTCCCGAAAATCTGAGCGAGCGTGCCTGGATTCCTAGAATGAGGCCGTGCCAGCTTCATCTTCTTCCCGCGTCTCTTCACTATCTCTCGTGCCCGGACTCGTGCCGTGCGTGCTTGTTGCGATCCTTGCAGTCGCCGTGAATCGTGCCCTGCCGGCAGCGAGCCCGTTGCTCATCGCGATTCTGCTCGGTGCGCTCCTCACGAACCTGTGGACAATTCCGGAGTCGTGGAACGCGGGCATCCAATTCACGTCGAAGAAGCTTTTGCGCGTCGGGATCGTGCTGCTCGGTTTGCAGCTCGCGGTAGGGGACATCCTTTCGCTCGGCTGGCGCGTGATCGTGGGCGTCATCCTCGTCGTCACCCTCTCGATCCTCGGCACTCTCGCCATGGCACGCGCCCTGGGCATCAGCCGCCCACTGTCGATCCTGATTGCGTGCGGCTTCTCGATCTGCGGTGCGGCCGCCGTTGCCGGCGTTGAAGATATCGCTGACGCCGACGAAGAGGAAGTAGCCACCGCGATCGCGCTCGTCGTGCTGTTCGGCACCCTTATGATTCCGCTCGCGCCGCTTGCCGCGCACGCGATGGGCATGGGAGAAAGCGCGGGCGGCACGTGGATAGGGGCGAGCACTCACGAGGTCGCGCAGGTCGTCGCCGCCGCAGG
Source organism: Dermabacter jinjuensis (assembly GCF_902381725.1). GTDB lineage: Bacteria > Actinomycetota > Actinomycetes > Actinomycetales > Dermabacteraceae > Dermabacter > Dermabacter hominis. The sequence continues at coordinate 1,507,547 of NZ_LR698963.1, forward strand.
AGCCTACGGTGCCTCGGCCCTCTCGGTCGCGGTGATTGTCAAGCTCACGCGCGTGGTGCTTCTCGCTCCCGTCGCGGTCGCGCTCTCCCTCGCAGCACGCTCACGCGGCACGCTGCGCGAGGGCACAAAGCGCCCACCGGTCGTGCCACTTTTCGTCGTGGGCTTCCTCGTGATGGTTGGTCTCGGCTCGCTCCACATCATGCCCTCGCAGGCGCTTGCGGGAGTCAAGCTTCTGCAGACAGGGCTGCTCGCGGCGGCGATGTTTGCCCTTGGGCTCGGGGTGAAAATCAAGGGGTTGATCAGCGTCGGCGGGAAGCCCGTTCTCCTCGGTGCCATGAGCACCGTCTGGATTGCCCTGCTGGCGCTCGCCATGGTTGCGTTCTCGGGAGCGATGGGCGCGTAGCAAGCGTCGGAACAGCCCCTTCCGCGCCCGGCTTTTCTCCACCCGAGCCGGCGAGGATGAGACAGGGGAATTTAGGCGAGCGCGGCTATTCCTGGCGCGAGCACGAAAATGACCGCGAGCGCGGCCGTCACGATGCCGATAGCGAACGGGGCGAACGCCCACGGGGAGTTCTTGCGGCGTTGCGGGCTTAGGCTCTGCACGATAAGCGTTGAAAGGCCCGAGGCGATCGAGAGAACGATCGTCGCGACCGTCATGATGGGGGCCGCTGTCACGAGCGTGCAGGCACCAAGCTGGAACAGGAACAACCCTGCGATGTCGAGGAAGCGTACGCACATCGCGCTCCGCACCGAAATGCCGCCGTCGAGAACGCTGAGGACAGTCTCCTTCGACCAGTCCGAGGGCTGCGTGATCCGCCGGCGAGAGGCGGCAAGTTGCACGGTCGCGAGGGTCGCCCACACGAACATTGCTCCCACACCGATCCACAGGCCGAGCGCACCAGTCCACTGCCAACTCAGGGTCACGAGGGCAATCAGACAGACGAGCAGTCTCACGAGTTCCTCAATCGCCACACGGCCCACGAGGAACCATGGCGAGCGGGTCATCGCCGCGCCCTTCTTAGTTCCCACCACGCCCGCCACAAGCATGAGAGCGAGGTGAACGAGGCCAAGGCCTATGCCGAGGAACACCACGCCTGGTGAGGTCGGTGTCGCCGCGAGACTCGCTGCAGCGAGCACGAGAGCGAGAAGGGGGGTGAGCAGCGAAAGTATGGCGAAACCACGCCCGAGCGCGTGAACGATGTCGTTGCCCGTGGGGCCGTGGTCGTGGTCGCTGCCGCACGAGCAATGATCAGTGCCGGGATCCACGTCGTGGGCGGGCTCAGGCGCTGTACTCACACAATCTCCTTGGTCAGCCGGGTACCGGATTTGCCTTCCAAGCGTAGTGAGCCGATGCGCATTTGCCCATGAGGCACAGGAAAATGCGAGAAACACGGCTTAAACTGGCGTGACCGGTGTGCGCAGGGCGGCGCCAACACCACCCGTGCACACGCCGCACGAGTTTTCACGGCAACGAAAGGGGATTGAAATTGTCGGACATCGCCCCTTCAACCGAGGCTACGGAGGCCCGGGAACCTGAACGGCCGAACGATCCACACAGTCTCAGCAAGCAGCAGCGCGAACGCGCACTCGGTGCGGTACTCGGCGCTGCCACGGGCGACGCGCTCGGAGCGCCCTACGAATTCGAGCCTCCCATTGCGGATTCCGACGACGTGGCCATGACCGGTGGCGGGCAACTCGGCTGGAAGCCGGGGGAGTGGACCGACGACACGGCGATGGCAATCGTCATCATGCGGGCAGCCGCCCACGAGATCCACGGTGATTCGCTCACGAGCGAAAGCTCCCTCGACGCGATCGCCGCCGGCTGGTACCAGTGGTCGCGAGAAACCCCCGACATCGGGATCCTCACCTCGAACGTGCTGCTCGCCGCCCTCGAGACCGCGCAATCACACGGCAATAGCGTGCCCTCTGGCCGCGACATGCACGAGGCGGCCCGGGCGATACACAAAGCGCAGCATCACACCGCCGGCAACGGCGGGCTCATGCGCGCCTATTCGGTTGTTCTGCCATATCTCCTCGCGAGCGAGGACGAATTCGAGCGCGCCGTTGTTTTCGTCAACACGCTTACGCACGTCGACCTCGAGACGATCGAGGCGGCAGTCCTGTGGAGCTTCGCTATTCGTCACGCGATTCTCACCGGCGAACTCACGATCGATGCTGGCATTGGCCGGCTCACGCCTGAACGCCGTGACTATTGGAGGGGCCTCATCGCCGAGGCACACAGTGCCCCGCCCTCATATTTCGCCCGAAACGGGTGGGTCATTCACGCCTTCCAAGGAGCGGTTTCGGCCCTGTGCCACGCGGGGGATGTTCCCGAGGACAAGTTCGAGCGCCGCGCCTACTTCACGCGCGTCGTCGAAGCGGCGGTGCGCAGTGGAAACGACACCGACACGGTTGCGGCGATCGCGGGTGCGCTCGCGGGCGCCGTGGTGGGTTACAAGGCCATCGATCCCGTGTGGCGGCGTGCGCTCAACGGCTGGCCGGGGTTTACCGAGAAAGATTTGGCGCAGCTCGCCCTGGCGGTGCTTGAGCGATTCGGCGCCTCGTGAGTTGCTCCCTCCCTCGGGGGTAGATAGGTGCCGAGTGGCCTCGTTGTGGTTTTGCCCCTGGGCGTTTCCGCATTGACGCAAAAGACGGGCGGGAACCAGTGTGCACGCACTGCTTCCCGCCCGTGCCGCGCATGAGAGCGGCCGCCCTATGGTGTGACGCTGATGCCTACTCGTCTCGCTGCGCGAGCGCCTGGGCCGGTGCCGTCGCGCTCGCCCGCATTCCGGGCAGAATTGAAGCGAGAACGCCTGCGATGAGCCCGGCGAGCAGAATCATGAGGAGATACAGCCACGGAATTGCCGGGTAGAAGTCGAACTCACCCGCGAGAAGTGAGCGCACGCCGAGCATTCCGAAAGCGGTACCTAGAAGCACGCCAACGAGTGAGCCCAGGAAGGCAATGAAAATACCTTCCCATACGAGCATCGCGCGGATCGCGCCCTTCGAGGTGCCGAGCGCACGCATCAGGGCGTACTCGCTTGAACGCTCGATCACGCTCAGGCTGAGAGTGTTCGCGACGCCGACGATCGCGACCACGACGGCAACCGCAAGGAGCGCGACGGTGATCGTGAGGAGCGTCTGGATCACCGTTGCCATCACCTCGCGCTGAGCCCCATCGAAGGACTGTGCCGTGACGGTCTCGGGAGGCAGCTGATTAGAAAGTTCACTCAGCGCGCCGGTGAGTTGGATCGACGTGGTGTGAGCCCTCTGTGGAGAATCAGGAGCGGCAAACTTGACGAAGACCGCTTTGCCTACATCGATCCCAAGCCCATCGAGGGTTTCGGGGGCCACCAGGGAAATTGACAGTTTCCCCTTGACACGGACGGTGACTTCGCGTGCACTTCCATCATTCGCGTTGACAGTGACCGTCTCGCCGTCGTGAACATGGAACCGTTCCGCGCGAGCCTTGCCCATGTGCAGCTCTCCGGGCGGTGGAACCTCGATCGAGTCCGACGTCGCAACCTCCTGCAGGTCCTCCGCCGAGGGGGCGTATACGGTCATCGCGCCCGCGTCGAATGGCAGTTCTGCCGTGGGGACCTGGCGTGCGGTGTCCACACCCTCGGTCTTTTGAACCTTCTCGAGGAAACCAGCGGGAAGGTCGGTGGCGGCAATGATGGTGTCGACAGGGACGCGGTCAGTGATGTCATGCTCGAATGTGTTTTGAGCGGTCACCGCACCGGAGGCCATTGTCGCCATGAGAGTGGTGCCAATGATGAGCGCCGACATCGTGATGCCCGTGCGTTTCGGATGTCGCGCAAGGTTCAAAAATGCGAAGCGTGCGCTCGTGAAACCGAGGGCGGAGGCGAGTGCGTTGCCGAGTTTCGCCACCGGCGGGATGAGCGCCGGCAGCAGCCCGATCACACCGACAAGAATCGTGAGGCATCCGAAGAACGCGCACAGCATGGAAATCAGGATCATGAACTCGCTGTCTTTGAGGACAATTTCGACGACGAACGAGCCGAGTGAGACAACAACACCGAGCGCAACAACCGCCGAAGCGAAGATCGTGCGAATCAGCGACGCGTGCTTACCGGAGGCGATCTCTGCGGGGCGCAGTGCCTCGAGAGGCTTCACGCGAGACGCGCTGATAGCCGGGAACACCGATGCACAGACCGCGAGGATGAGAGAGGCGAGGATCGGGATGAGAATCGCGAAGATATTCAATCCCGGGACGACAGGCAAAGCCTCGGAATAGGTGAAGCGGCCCACGAGAAGGAGCGCCCACCAGGCGAGGTACGCGAGAACAATGCCGAGAATCGAGCCGATAATCCCGACGAGTAGTGCGTCGCGAACGATCGCCCACATCGCCTGGCGGCGTTTCGCGCCGAGCGCACGCGCGAGAGCGAACGATCGCCTGCGCTGCGCCATCGTCACGGCGAACGAGTTCGTCACGACGAGCGCGCTCGTCGCAATAGCGATCAGGACGAATCCTGCGAGAAGAGCCGAGAGCATGGTCACGACTGTCAACGCCATGAGATTCGCCTCCTCCAGGAATTCCGTGACAGTCGCGGCGTCGTACCCGGCAGCCTTGAGGTTACTCACCAACTCTTCTTCGCTCACGCCGGGCTTGGCGACGACGGCGATCGTGTAGTAGTCGGAGGCTTTTTCGGAGGCATCCCCTCCAAGAGCCGTGAGGGTGTCGATGCCCGCGGTGCCGAATGTGAGGGTGCCCCCGGGATTGAGGACCTGCGCGAGCTGCGGCCTGCTAATGCCAGCGACGGTGAAGGTAAGCGTCTGGCCGGAGTCGAGCGACTGGACCCCAATCTGGCTTCCAACCTTCAGATTGCGTTTTTTGGCGAACGACGTATCGACGGCAACCTCGTGGTCTCCACTGGGGGCTTTGCCTTCGACGTAGTGGGCATCAACGCCGGGGCGAACCGTGTCTACCTTGACAAACGTCCCCTTGGAATCGAGTGGGTTCTCTTTGCCTGTCTCCCCCTCGTCGAGTGCGATCGCGAACGTGTTGTCAGTCTTATAAAATGCGCCGTCGGCACCGTCCACCTTCCCAATGGCCTCGGGCGAGGCGGAAGCGGCATCGCCCTCCGTTGTAAAAGCTGGCTGTACGAGGGCGCTAGCCCCCTGAACGGGTCCCGTGACCTGGGCTTTGACAGCTTCGCCCACAAATCCGACGGCGAGAACAGCAATGGCAATGAAGGCGCTCGTAAGCGCAATCGTGATGGTGGCGGCGAGGTGCCTGCGCCGCGGCTGAAGTTTCAGGGTACTCACTGTGCCTGCACCGCTTTCTGGCCGACGTACTCATCGGCGACGATTCGGCCGTCATGCATGCGAAGGATTCGATCTGCCCTGTGTGCAGCGTCGTCTTCGTGCGTCACCATGACGACGGTGTGGCCGAGAACGTCGACGCTCTCACGCAAGAAGCTCAGTACGGCCTCGGTCGAGGCCGAGTCGAGGTTGCCGGTGGGTTCATCGGCAAAAATCACGGCGGGGCGCGTGACGAGTGCGCGCGTCAGCGCGACGCGCTGGATCTGGCCACCCGAGAGCTGACTGGGGCGGTGCCCGAGGCGCTCGGCGAGGCCAAAGCGCTGCACAAGCATCCCGAACCACTGCTCATCCACCTTGCGACCGGCGAGTTCAAGCGGGAGAAGAATGTTCTCCTTCGCCGTGAGCATGGGCAACAGGTTGAACGATTGGAAGACGAATCCGATTCGGTCGCGGCGGAGGGTTGTGAGTTGCGAGTCCGAGAGCTGAGTGATGTCGACGCCCTCAACCACGATCGTCCCGGAGTCGATTGAATCGAGACCGGCGAGTGAGTGGAGAAGAGTCGATTTTCCGGAGCCCGAGGCTCCCATGATCGCGGTGAACTCTCCGGCACGGATGTCGAGCCCGACTGCGTTGAGAGCGGTCACTTGGTTGCTGCCGCTTCCGTAGGTTTTGGTGACCTCGCGCGCGCTGACGGCGACGGGAGAGGGGGGAACGGTTGTGGACATGGGTACTCCTCTGGATGTCCGGGATGATGTGATCGGTCAGACATCTCTTATTCTTCGCGAGCATATGCGCTGAGGCAACAGTCTCGAGGCGTGGATGTTCCGAGGGGATCTCATACGTGAGATTGAGGGGGATTGCGACTTTTGGAGCGTCATAGTTCGTCACAGATTTTTTGGTTTTCGCCAGCGGGACCCCTAGTATTGACATGCTTATGGGGTACATAAGCTATTGTTAGCGCTTGTGTGCCCAGCAACCCGAGTTACGGAAGGACTGTGGAGAGACATGCATATTGACACCCGGGCCATTCTTGCGCCGCGCAAGAGCGAGTTTGGGGCGGTTGTGCCGCCCGTCCACCTCTCCTCGACCTTCGAACTCGATATCGACTCAGTGAGCGGAGACTACGCCTATCAGCGCGGCTCGAATCCTTCGCGAGCCGACCTCGAGTCGGTCATTGCGAGCATTGAGGAAGCGAAGCACGGATTCGCTTTTGCGACCGGGATGGCCGCAGTGAGTTCGGTTTTCAGCCTCTTGAGCCCGGGTGACGAAGTGCTCTTTTCATCCAACGTGTATGGCGGCACCTTCCGCTACGTCGAAAAGATCTTCCCTCGCGCTGGCTTGACGGGCACGTTCTTCGACGACCTCGGTTCTATTACGAGCGAAGACCTGAGCGAGAACACGCGCATGATCTTCGTCGAATCACCCGGCAACCCCACGCTGCGCGTCGTCGATATCGAGCGCCTCGCGAAGCTCGCGCACGCGCACGGCGCTCTCCTCGTCATCGACAACACATTCATGACCGCGGTCCTCCAGCGGCCCCTCGACTTCGGCGCGGACCTCGTCGTTCAGTCCGCGACCAAGTTCCTCGGCGGCCACAGCGACCTCCTTGCGGGTGCTGTCACGACGAATGATGACGAGCTCGCCGAGAATATTCGCCTCAGCCAGAAGGTCTTCGGTGGGGTGCTCGAGCCATTGACCTCTTTCCGGCTTCTCCAGGCCATCAAGACTCTTCCGCTGCGCATCGCCCGTCAGCAAGAAAACGCTGAGAAGCTCGTTGCCTTCTTGAGCGATCACCCCGCAGTCCAGACGGTGCTCTCAGCCGGGTCCTTCAGCGAGGCTGAACGGGAGGTTCACGAGCGTCAAGCCAAAGGTATCGGCGCCGTCTTCTCATTCGAACTCGCGCAAGGCTACGACCTCAAGAAATTCCTCCATGCGCTCGAAATCCCCTCGTTCGCCGTGAGTCTCGGAGGAGTCGAATCGCTTCTGTCGATCCCGGCGACGATGAGCCACGACGGCATGACGCAAGCCGCACGCGACCGTGCTGGCATCACCGATGGCCTCGTGCGCTTCAGCGCGGGCATCGAGAATATCGACGACCTCCTGGCTGACTTTGCCAAGGCGCTCGACGCCGCGCAGAAGTAGCCACTTTCCCCATCACTCTCATAAAGGAGCTCACTATGTCTCGTTCCATTTCGCGCCGTTCAATCCTTGCGACCTCCGGCATTTCTGCTGCCGCCCTGGCCCTTGCCGCATGCGGCTCGTCCGATGATGGAAAGCAGGCCGGTGGCTCGGGCTCCGCAGAGGGCGTGCTCAAGGTTGGTGTTGAGGGCGTGTACAAGCCGTACAACTTCCACGATGACTCCGGAAAGCTCGTGGGCTTCGAGATCGACATCGTCGAGGCGATCGCCGAGAAGATCGGCAAGAAGGTCCAATACATCGAGGCGAAATGGGACAGCTTGCTTGCTGGCCTCGATGCCGGGCAGTACGACGTCGTCATGAACAACGTCGCTGTGACCGATGAGCGCAAGAAAGCTTTTGACCTTACTGTTCCCTATGCACAGACCCAGGGTCGCCTTGGCGTCCCGGAGGGCTCGGACATCATGTCTCTCGCCGATGTCAAGGGGCGCCGCGCGGCGCAGACGACAACCTCAAACTGGGGGCAGGTCATGACGGACGCCGGCGCCGAAATTGTCGCATCCCCGGGCTTCGCCGAATCGGTCGAACTTGTCTCGACCGGCCGAGCCGACGTCACGGCGAACGAGGTCGTTGCGTTCGACACCTATCTTGAGGAACACCCCGACGCGCCGATCAAGGTCCTGGACGAGAAGCTTGAAACCGAGGTTCTCATCGCCGGGGCGCTCAAGAAGGGCAGCCCTCTCACCGAGAAGATCAACAAGGCTATTACCGAGCTCCTCGACGATGGCACGATCGCAAAGATCGACAAGGACTGGCTCGGGCTTGACCTCACTCCCAAGAACTAAGCGCCCCACGGAGATTCCCTCGTGAATGTTGATTTTTCGCGAGCCCTAGAGGTGTGGGCAGGGGCGATTGGCCCCATGCTCCTCGCGACCCTCAAGGTCACGATCCCTCTCTCGCTCATCGCTTTTGCGATCGCCCTCGTGCTGGCCATCATCACGGCCAGCGCGAGACTTTCGCGCTTCCGTCCGCTCAAGGCGATCGCGTGGCTGTACGTGTGGGTGTTTCGCGGAACACCTCTGCTCGTGCAGCTCTTCATCGTGTTTTACGGACTGCCGAAGCTCGTCCCATCGCTCGTGCTCGACCCGTGGACTGCAGCCGTCGGAACCCTCGCCTTGAACAGTGGGGCCTACGCTTCCGAGGCGGTGCGCGCGTCAATCCTCTCAATCCCGCGCGGCCAGTACGAGGCGGCGGCGACGCTCGATCTCGATCGCCGCACGACGTTCCTCAAGGTGATTGCCCCGCAGGCGTTCCGCATTGCGCTCCCGCCGCTCAGTAATGACTTCATTGACCTCGTGAAGGGCACGAGCCTCGTCTCGACGATTACGCTGCTCGACATGTTCATGGTGGCGCAGCAGCGAGCGGCCGCAACGTTCGAGCCGTTCTATCTTTACGTCCTCGTAGCGGCGATTTACCTTGTCCTTATTTCCGTGCTGAGTCTCGTGCAGGCGTGGCTAGAAAAGAAAGCGAGCGTGTACGTTGAGCGCGACTGAGACCTCTGCTGACCTCAATGCGGGTGAGGCACGCAGCCCACTGAGGCTGCGCTCGATCACGAAGCGTTTTGGTGCGCTTACCGCACTCGATCACATCGACCTCGACATCGAGCCGGGGCGCACGACCGTTCTGCTCGGCCCCTCGGGCTCGGGTAAATCCACGCTTTTGCGTTCCATCAACCTTCTCGAAAAGCCGGATGAGGGCACGCTTGATTTCGGAAGCGGCCCGATAGACGTGAGCGGCAAGCTTTCGGATCAGAAGGTCCGCGAAATCAGGCGTCACTCGACCATGGTGTTCCAGCAGTTCAACCTGTTTCCGCACCTCACGGCTCTTCAGAACGTGACGCTTGCGCCGATCACGTCGCGCGGGATGTCGAAGGCCCACGCTCGTGAGAGGGGTATTCGCGCCCTCGAGCGCGTGGGGCTTGCGGACAAGATCGACGCCTATCCCGCGCGACTATCTGGCGGTCAGCAGCAGCGGGTTGCAATCGCCCGCGCTCTTGCTTTGAGCACCGACTATCTCCTGTTCGACGAACCGACGTCTGCGCTTGATCCGGAGCTTGCCGCCGAGGTTATCGCGGTGCTCTCGTCTCTCGCGAGCGAGCACCGCACCCTCGTCGTTGTGACGCATTCGCTCCAGTTTGCGCGAAGCGTTGCCGACCGCGTCGTGTTTGTTGAGGAAGGAAAGATCCTCTTCAACGGCGATCCCGAGCACTTCTTCAATTCTGAGGATGAGCGCCTCAAGCGTTTTGTGAGCGTCGTGGGGTCCGTCTAGGAGTTCGAAACGGTAGGGGAAGGGCCGATGGTTGCCACTTTCTCGGCGTCACGCACGTGGCGCGCCGCCCTCCTCGAGCGCGAGCAAGAAACGCTTTTTCTCGATCCCGCCGCTAAAGCCGCCAAGGCTGCCGTTGGATTTTATGACCCTGTGGCACGGGACCACGATCGGGAGGGGATTTGTGCCGCAAGCCGTGCCCACTGCGCGCACCGCTTTAGGGTTGCCGGCACGCTCTGCGACCCACTTGTAGCTTTGCCGCTCGCCGAAGCCAATCTGTTCAATTGCCTCATGCACCGCGCGGCGAAACCCCTGGGAAAGGGAGCGGTCGAGCGGGAAGCTGAAGGTCCGACGGTTGCCGTCGAGAAAATCGAGGATCTGATCCTTAGCCGCGCTAAGCACCTCGTGGGGCTCGAATGCGGGTGCCTGAACTGAGGCGTGCGCGGCTTTGCGTAGCTGTGCTTCGGTAAGGGCCTTCATGGCCTCGAGGTCGTCACTTTCGAAGGCGATGCGCACGAGCCCGCGTGACGTTGCCGCGAAGAGAAGTGTGCCTATGGGCGAAGGGGTTTCGACGAATTCGAGCGAGAGGGGGTCGGCGCAGTGTGTGGGCATGACCGCTTCTTTCCGTGGCTCGAGGGCGGGGTTGGCGCAAAGGCGCAACCTCGATTGTGGCACGCGCGCCTTGGAACCCTTTTATGGGCGCAAGCGCGCACACAATGTGACGTGAGGCATATGTAGAAATCTGTGGAATAAGCTCGCCAGCAGAAGAGTTGAGTCTAGTGAACTCAAGTTGAGTGATACGTCGATTGACAACCCAACTTTGGGGAGCGTTGACTAATCGCGTTCTTGAGCACAGCCAAGTTGATAGCGGTGCGGCCACCACAGGAATCCACCGGCCGCACACGCGGAAGGAGAACACTTATGTCACAGGCAGTAGGAATCGACCTCGGCACCACCAACTCTGTTGTCGCCGTTCTCGAAGGTGGCGAACCCACCGTTATCGCGAACGCCGAAGGCGCTCGCACAACCCCCTCGGTTGTGGCCTTCTCGAAGTCCGGCGAAGTCCTCGTCGGTGAAGTCGCTAAGCGCCAGGCCGCGACCAACGTTGACCGTACGTACTCGTCTGTCAAGCGCCACATGGGCACCGACTGGACGACCGAAGTTGACGACAAGAAATACACCCCGCAGGAGATCTCGGCCCGAACCCTCGGCAAGCTCAAGCGTGATGCTGAGTCCTACCTCGGCCAGACCGTGACCGACGCGGTCATCACCGTTCCCGCCTACTTCAACGACGCGGAACGCCAGGCCACGAAGGACGCCGGCCAGATCGCGGGCCTCAACGTCCTGCGCATCATCAACGAGCCCACCGCCGCCGCACTCGCGTACGGTCTCGAAAAGGGCAAGGACGACGAGCGCATCCTCGTGTTCGACCTCGGTGGCGGCACGTTCGACGTCTCCCTCCTCGAGATCTCGAAGGATGAGGACGGCTCGGCCATTCAGGTCGTGGCGACCGCGGGTGACAATCGCCTCGGTGGCGACGACTGGGACCAGCGCGTCGTCGACTATCTCGTGAGCCAGGTCAAGAACAAGGACGGCGTGGACCTCTCGAAGGATCGCATCGCACTGCACCGCCTCAAGGAAGCCGCTGAGCAGGCCAAGAAGGAGCTCTCGAGCTCGACCTCGACCAACATTTCGCTCCAGTACCTCTCGATGAGTGAAAACGGCCCGATCCACCTCGACGAGAAGCTCACGCGCTCCCACTTCGAGGAGCTCACGAGCGACCTGCTCGAGCGCACGAAGGCACCGTTCCACCAGGTCATCAAAGACGCCGACGTTTCGGTTTCCGACATCGACCACGTGATCCTCGTGGGTGGCTCGACCCGTATGCCGGCCGTGACCGAGGTTGTCACCTCGCTCACCGGCAAGGAGCCCAACAAGGGTGTCAACCCCGACGAGGTCGTGGCTTACGGCGCCGCGCTCCAGGCCGCAGTGATCAAGGGCGACCGCAAGGACGTGCTTCTCATGGACGTCACGCCGCTCTCGCTCGGCATTGAAACCAAGGGCGGGCTCATGACGAAGCTCATCGAGCGCAACTCGGCGATCCCGACCAAGACCTCCGAGGTCTTCTCGACCGCTGACGACAACCAGCCCTCGGTCGCGATCCAGGTCTACCAGGGTGAGCGCCAGTTCACGCGCGACAACAAGCTGCTCGGCACCTTCGAGCTCTCCGGAATTGCACCGGCCCCCGCCGGCATGCCTCAGATCGAGGTGACCTTCGACATCGACTCCAACGGCATCGTGAACGTGTCCGCGAAGGACCGCGGCACCGGCAACGAGCAGTCGATCCAGATCACGGGTGGCTCGGGTCTCTCCGACGAAGAGATCGACCGCATGGTGAAGGACGCCGAGGCACACGCCGCCGAGGACGCCGAGCGCCGCAAGAACGCTGACGCTCGCAACACCCTCGAGCAGCTCACCTACCAGGGCGACAAGCTCCTCAAGGACAACGGCGACAAGATCCAGGACGCCGACAAGACCGCAGCTGAAGACGCGATCAAGGAGGCCAAGGAAACCCTCGCCAAGGAAGATGCCTCGACGAGCGACCTCGAAGCCGCACGCGAAGCACTGAGCGAGAAGCTCCAGGCTGTCGGCACCGCGATCTACTCGGCCGCTCAGGCCGAGCAGGCAGGTAACGCCGAAGGCGCGGATTCGGCCGACGCTGCCTCGGGCGAAGACGACGACGTTGTCGACGCCGAGATCGTTGACGATGAGGACGACAAGTGAGCGAGAACGACAAACCGTTCACGTTCACCGATAAGCGCACGTCCACGAAAGGCGAGGAGCCAGACATGAACGAGCAGCCAACCGACGGCGCGCCGGAGGAAACTCCTGCGCCCGACGCGGCGGGCGCGAACAGCACTGAAACGCCCGAGAGCGCCGAGGTCGACGATCTCTCCGCCGAGGCCGGAGCCCTCTACGAGAGTGCTGTCGCCGAGACCGAAGCCCTCAAAGCGAAAGTGAACGAGCTCGAAGAGCAGCTCAAGCGCGACCAGGCCGAATACGTGAACTCGCGCAGGCGCATCGAACAGAGCGCCGTCGTGGGTCAGCAGCAGGCCGTCGCAAAGGTCCTCACATCGCTGCTTAGCGTCCTCGACGACATCGAGCTCGCTCGGCAGCACGGGGATATCGCCGAGGGCACGCCGTTTGCCTCGATCACGAGCAAACTCGAGGAAGCACTCGGTGCGCACGGTCTCGTTCGCTACGGCGAGGTCGGCGAAGAGTTCGACCCCGAAAAGCACGAGGCACTCATGCACTCAAGCAGCGGTGATGTCGAGGCGACGAGCCTTGAGGTCATCATGCAGCCGGGCTACATGATGGGGGAACGTGTCCTGCGCCCGGCGCGCGTGGGCACGGTCGGCCCCAACTAAGGCAGGGCAAACGTCGGCCCCTCCCGACACGTGACAGTGGAACGGGGCGGGCCGACGCCACCAGCACACCGCGAGGCGGCGGGCACACGCACCGCCGCCTCGCTCCATAGATTCAAACTTTTGACGAGGAGACACCATGAGCCAGCAGGAATGGCTGAGCAAGGACTTTTATAAGATCCTCGGCGTCTCCCAGGACGCCTCCGCAGCAGAAATCAAGAAGGCCTATCGCAAGAAGGCGAAGGAGCTGCATCCGGACAGGCATCCCGGGGATGCCGCGGCGGAAGAACGCTTCAAGGAAGTGGGCGAGGCCTACTCGATCCTGAGCGACGCGGAGCAGCGCAAGCAGTACGACGCGATCCGCGCGATGGGCGCGGGCAGTGCGCGCTTCGCCTCGGGCCCCGGTGGTGCAGCCGGCGGCGGATTTGAGGACCTCTTCGGTGCCTTTACCGGCGGTGGTTTCGGTGGTGGCGCGGGCGGCGTCAACATCGAAGACCTCATGGGAATGTTTGGCGGAGGCGGCTTCGGCGGGGGTCAGGGCCGTGCAGGCTTCTCGCCGAACGGCGGCTTTGGGCGCCAAGCACCTCAAAAAGGCGCCGACGTGAGCGCAAGCGTTAAGCTCAGCTTCCGCGACGCAGTGCTCGGAACCGAGGTGTCGTTTAGCGCGGGCGGTCGGAACATCACTACCCGTATTCCCGCGGGCGTTCACGACGGACAGAAGATTCGGCTCAGGGGCAAAGGGCAAGCGTCGGCGAACGGTGGCGCCCCCGGAGACCTCATGCTGACCGCGAAGGTTGCACCCCACCCGCTTTACACCATGGACGGGATTAACCTGCGGGTAAACGTCCCTGTCACCGCCGCCGAAGCCGCGTTCGGCACGACCATAAGCGTGCCCCTTATCGATGGCTCAAACGTGAAGCTCAAGGTGCCCGCCGGCACTCCATCCGGGCGCACCCTGCGTGCCAAAGGGAAGGGCGTACGGGCCAAGAAGGGCACGGGTGATCTGCTCGTGACGCTTACGATTGCGCTTCCCGATACGCTCAGTGAAACCGCCGAGCGCGCCCTTCGCGACTTCGCCGAGGCGACGAGCGAGTTCGACCCCCGGGCGGATTTTGCGGAGAACGCCACCCGGTAGCACCACGACCGACGGCCACGAGAAGGAGGAGACATGGCACCGTCACGTTTCGATGAGCACGCGGGAGTCTTCGTCATCTCGGTCGCGGCCGAGCTTACGGGGATGCACCCGCAAACCCTACGCACCTACGATCGGCTTGGGATTGTGTCGCCGCAGCGTACGAGCGGGCGCGGGCGACGCTACAGCGCATGGAACATCGCGCAGTTGAGGCAAGTCCAAGCCCTCTCGCAAGAGGAAGGCATCAACCTCGCGGGTATCAAGCGCATCTTTGAGCTTCAAAACGAAGTGGAGCGGCTGCGCGCGCAACTCGACGAACTGACCGAGGAACGCGACGCACAGCGCAAGCGCGACACGAGGATCTTCGCGACCTCGCAAACCGGTGAAGTCGAAGCGATGCGCCGCGGTCAGCGGCCGCGTCGCCGCCAAGCGGGTGCGCTTGTCGTGTGGAGACCCGAAGGTCCGCGCTAACGCGTGAGCTGGCTCCGGTAGAACTCGCGCCACTGCTCGGCGACCGACGCCCTCGAATAGCGGGCGGCGCCTTCGCGCGCGGCCTGCTGGGCTTTCGCGTAAACGGTGGGGGAGTCCTTCAGCCTCGTGAGGGCCTCGACGAACCCGTCGATCTCGCCGCGCCCGGCCTGAACGCGCGTCGCGTGATCGAACAGCACGCCTTCGTAGTACACGAGGTCCCGAACCACGATGGGGGTGTCGGTTGCCATGGCTTCGAGAATCGTCATGGGAAAGAGCTCCTCGTAGCTTGGCAGGAAAAATGCATCCGCGGCGTTGAAGCACTCATTCATCTCCTCGCGCGGCACAAGTCCAATGAGCTTGACGTTCGCGGGGAGATTCTCTTTTGCCTTTTTGATTTGTTCGTAGCCGCTCGTGATGCGACCGAAAGAAAAATCCCCGGCCCACACGAAGAGCACCTCAGGCATTGCGCGTGCAACGTCGAGAAGATCAAAGAATCCCTTGCGGGTTTGCAGCTGGCCTGCGCACATGACCACGAAGCGAGTGTCGTCTGCGCCCCAGGCCCGTCGTCGTTGGGCGATGCTCTCGTTTCTCTCGAGAGGATGGAACTGTTCCTCCGAGACGAAATTCGGGATAAAAGTAATGCGGGACGGATCGAATCCGTATGTGCTTTCGAGCGCTGTGATGAACCAGGGATTGACCGTGACGAGCGTATCCGTAGCGCGGTAGAAGTTCAGCATGTAGCGGTAGAACGCCCAGCGCGCCGGCTTCGGCATCGCGATCGAATCATCGACGGTCTCCGGAATAAAGTGCACGTGGGCGAGCGTCGCCCCACGCCGCTTGGCGAGGGGGATCGCAGCGCGATACTCCGGATTGATGGAATGGAAATGGTTGATGTCGCCGAAGCTTCCGAGGCGGGCTCGCGGGTTGATGTCGAATTCGTCGCCGAGCTCTGCGCTGATGAGTGCAACCTGCTCAAGATAGGCGCTTCCCACCCCCTGGCCCGCGACGGAGTCGGCTTTTGAAAATGCGTGAATGCGTGGTTTCGCCATGTACGTGCCCTCTTACCAGGGGAGGAGATTGGTCACGAGCGCGCTAATGCCGAGCCCGTATGCCACGAGGGTGGGGATCTTACCCAGGAGGATGATCCACGTGTACGTCGAGAACTTCATTTTCGTCGTGCCCGCGAGGTAGCAGAGGAGGTCATCCGGGGCGATGGGCAGCACGATCGCAGCTGCGAATAATGTCGTGAAACCGGATTTTCGCGTCCACCCGAGGTACTTTTCGATCGTCTTCTCGCTAAACATTGCCTCGATGAGAGCCATGCCCACCTGGCGCGCCACAATAAAATTGGTGAGCGAGCCGGCGCACACCGCGAGCCAGTTATAGATTGTGCCCTCGATCGGCCCGAACAGGATCGGAGCAGCGATCACGAGGAGACCGGCAGGGATGATGGGAAACATCACCGAGGCGAAGCTCGCTGCCATAAAACCTATCGGTCCCCAGATCCCGAGCGAGTCGATGTACGCCTGAAGAGAATCGAGGGACTCGAGCGTGCCGGTCTTGATACCCCACGCAACGAGGCCGATCGAGAACGCGAGCCCTACGAACGGCATGACCTTGACCGCGATCTGAATGGCCTTCTTGTGGGCGGTGACGCGTTCGGCGGTGTGCTCACCGAAGCGCGACTGATGGTGCTCTTTCGCACTCATCCCCTCACGCGGTTCGATCGCGGGAGCGATATTGGTGCGTGAACGTTCCGTAGGAGTGAACGGAAGTTTCTCGGCCCCCGGGAACGCTGGCGAGGAGTCTTCGGTCGGTGCGGTCGTGGTGTCCTCGTGTGCACTCATGCGGCCAGGCGCTCTTCTCCATTGGTCGTGGGGTGAGGCGTCTTTGTAACGCTCTCGCGGTGGGTGGAAATCTTCAGGCTCAGCGGGCTGCGGCGGCGCCCGGTTCCGACGCTTGCGAGCACCTTTTCGTAGACCTCTTTGGCGGATCGTCCAAAAGCTTCCGCCGAGAAAACTGTGGCGGCGCGCTTGGCGGCGCAGGCTGCCATGCGGGCACGCAGCGCATCGTCTTCGAGGATGTCGGCAAGGCGCGCGGCGAACTGGGTCGAGTCCCCGTAGGTGTAACCAGTTTTACCTTCGAGGATCACGCCGTCGAGCGAGTCATCCTTGCGGCACAGGAGCGGGACTCCACATGCCATGGCCTCGATGAACGTGAGGCCCTGGGTTTCGCTGAGCGAGGCAGAAACAAAGAGATCTGCCATGCGGTAGTAGTCGGCGACTTCCTCGGGAGCGCGGAAACCCGCGAAACGCACCATATCCCTGATCCCGAGGTGGTCGACGAGGTCCTCGAGTTCGTTACGTGACGGGCCGTCACCGACCAGCACGAAAACGGTTTCGGCGGGGCGGGCCTTTGCAAGGTGGCGCAGCACGTCGTCGACGCTCTTTTCTTTCGCAAGACGGCACACCGACAGGAGAACTTTCGTGCCTTCAGCGATACCAAGCTCGCGGCGAATCTCGCGGCTGCGCTCGAGGTCCTCGTTCGTCTCAGCGGCGTGGAAACGCGAGAGATCGAGACCCGTGGGGATCACGGCGATGGGCTGTGTGACGCCGTAGCCGCGAAGAAGCCTCTCGACCTTTGCCGTCGGCGTGATCACCGCACTGACCTGCTCGCAAAACTTCTTCGAGAAGGCCGTGATCATCTTCTTGCCCATGGTTTTCGTGGGCGCGTAGTAGTGGGTGTAATCCTCGTAAATCGTGTGATAGGTGTGCACGATCGGGATGTCGAGCGCCTTGGCGATCGTTCTGGCCCATAGGAAGGTCGAGAACTCGCACTGCGAATGAATAACATCCGGGTGCCACTGCTCGATCTCCCGGCGGATCTTCCGGTTGGGGAGCACAGAAATGCGGGCGTGATCGTAAAACATGGAAGCGTTGAGCGATGCGAGGCGATACACGCCATCGCGCGACGACGACCGTAGGGACTCTGCGAGAGTCAGCACTCGTACGTCGCACCCGAGCATCTCGAGTTGCTTTTTGAGCGTGAGAACGCTCGTCACGACCCCGTTGACAACCGGCTCGTACCAGTCGGTTGTAATGAGGACCTTGAGGGGTGCTCGTTCACTTCTGTGCATCATCATGTCTCCATCGTGAGTCGCGGAGGCCTGTGGACGCATCGGTCTGGAGGATCGACTCAATCATCCTCGAGACTGATATTGCTCGAGCCACGGGGCTGAGGCCCCGCCGGCAAGCGAGGCCCGCAAACCCGCAGGCGGGCGCATGGCCACAACGCTTCGCACCTCGAGACTATGTGCCCTGTGTTTCGGGGCGGTGAACGCCATCCCGGAGTTTTCCCGGAATTGCGTGCGGGGAGAAAAGCCTCAGTTGCGCGAAGTCACGCGCGCGGGAACGCAACTGAGGGCTTGAGGCTCGATATAGTCGCGGCTATGGTGCACACGGAAAATTCGCCGGAAGCGGCGGCCGCGCTCGATATACAACCGGTCATCGTCGGGGGTGACATCGGCGCATACTCACTCGCGCGAGCCTTTCACGAGGCGTACGGGGTCAAGTCGATCGTTGTGAGCGCGAAACTTGGATGGCAGATCGCGAGGAGCGCGATTATCGACAACGTGCTGTGCGAGGATCCCATGGACCCTGGCGTGCTCGCACCGTCGCTCACAGCAATTGCCGAGAAAATCGGGGCTGAGCGGCCGAACGCTCAGGTCATCCTTTTGGGTTCCGCCGATGCCACGGTCAAATCCATCATCCGTGTCCGCGATGAGCTGGGAGCAATGGATCCCGCGTGGATCGTGCCGTACGTGGGCCTCGAGGCGTTCGAGGCCGGCACCGAGAAGAACAACTTCACGCGCCTGTGCGAAAAGCTCGGTGTTGACCACCCCGAAACGGTGATCGTCGACCTCGCAGCGGGGGTGCCTGAATCATTCGACCTCCCCTTTAACTACCCCGTAATCGCGAAACCAGCCGACGTTTCGGCATGGAAGCGAACGAGTTTTGTTGGGAAATCCAAGGTCCACACGGTAGCGAACGAACAGGATCTTCGTTCACTCTTTGCCAAGATCCACGGGGCCGGCTACCGCAAGGCGATCATCGTTCAGGACCTCATTCCCGGCGACGATCAAAACATGCGCATCCTCACCGCCTATTGCGACCGTAACTCCCGTATCCGATTTGCCTCGTGGGGGCGGACGCTGCTCGAGGAGCACACTCCCGGCGCCATTGGTAATCCCGCAGCGATCGTTTCGGGCGTCAATCGCGAAGCCGTGGCACAGGCCCAAAAAATTGTGAGTGAACTCGGTTGGACCGGCTACGCGAACTTCGACCTCAAGTATGATCCGCGAACGGGCCGAACCGTGTTCTTTGAGCTTAACCCCCGACTTGGCCGATCGAACTACTACATCACCGCAGCCGGCCACAACCCCGTCACCTACTACGTCAACGAGCACATCCTCGATGCCCTCGGAGAGACGGGGGAGATTGTTCAGGACCAGCCAGAAACGCTCTACACCGTGGTGCCGGTGGCCCTCGTCAAGCACTACACCCGCGATCCCGAATCGCGCGCGATCCTCAAGCGCGTACTCAAAGCGAGGCGCGTCAAGAATCCGCTCAACTATCGCGGAGTCGAAAAAGATCCGAAACGCTGGTTTTACTACTACGCGGCTCTCGTGAACTACGTGAAAAAATTCCGCACTCACTACAAGCCCGATACCGCGGACGTACAGGCCTCTGGGGAGAAGTGATGACGGTGTGGCAGACCCCTTTCGTAGGGGTACTTGGAGGGGTAGGCCCCGGGGCAACGGCCGTGTTCATGGACGTCCTTGTGCGAGCGACCGCTGCTCGAACGGACCAGGACCACATCGATTGCATCGTAATGCAGCACGCGAGTACCCCCGATCGTACGCGCCATATCCTCGACGCAGCGCATGCGGAGGACCCGGGCCCTGTGCTTGCCCACGATGCGGCGTTTTTGGAGAATGCGGGAGCGTCGTTTCTTGTGCTGCCCTGCAATACCGCCCATCACTACGCCGAAGCGATCGATTCCACTGCGCAGGTGGACCTGCTGTCCATCGTCGAGGTCACCGTGCGAGCCGCCGCCAAACGTCTTCGTGAGCGCCGAGCAGAGGATTCGCCGGTTGCGATCTTTGCGACTGAAGGCAATATTCACGCAAACGTTTACCAGGATGCGCTAGCGCGCGCGGGCCTCGCGTCGATGGTTCCCGACCGGGACGTTCAAGAGGTCGTGAACTCTCTCATCTACGACCAGGTCAAAGCCGGCCGCCCCGTCGACCTCCCGGCCCTTTCGGGCATCATCGACGCAATGGAGGCAGCTGGTGCCGGTGCGGTGATCTTTGGATGTACCGAACTGAGTTTGATCTTCGACAAGGAATCGATGTCAGGCGACAGGCGCATTGTTGACTCGCTGCGTGAGCTCGCGAAGGCGACGGTCAAGAAGACAGGCAAGCGGCTCACTCCCGCCTTTGCTCATTAGAGTTTTTCCTTTTCTGTGACATTCACAGCAGAGAGGTGCATACTGGTAATGCAACAGGGTTGCCACTAGCGCAACGCGAGATAGATCCTCGTGACGTGATAGCCCCGGCGCCCTTGAGCACAGCAGCCGGGCTCCGGCCGCGCCGATCGCACGATGCTCAACGCAGCGCATTCGCGCGATCGCACATACGCAGCGCTGCGTACCGATCCGCGAGACTTCGCGTGAATTAAGGAGAACTCCATGACTGAGAAACCCGCTACCTCCGTATCCGAACTCGAAGCCCTCAAGACCATCCAGAATGGCGAAAAGCAGAAGCTCACCTTCTCCGACGCTGAAATGGAACGCCGCATCAGCGGTCTTCGGGACATCATGGCCGCAAAGGACCTCGACGCTGTTGTGCTCACGAGTTTCCACGGCATCAAGTACTACTCCGACTTTCTCTTCACGTACTTCGGTCGGCACTACGCCTTCGTCGTGACGCAGGAGAGCACGTGCACGATCTCCGCCAATATCGATGCGGGCATGCCGTGGCGCACGAGCTACGGTGACAACATCGTGTATACCGACTGGAACCGCGATAACTACTACGAAGGCATCCGCGAGGCCCTCCGTCGCGCGGGCGTGAGTGCAAAGCGCGTGGGCCTCGAGGACGATTCGCTGCCCACCCTCCTGCGCGGGCGCCTCGAAAATGCCCTCAATGGTGCGGAGCTTGTGGATATTTCGCTCGAATCAATGCGCCAGCGCATGTTTAAGAGCGCCGAAGAGATTGAGGTCATCAAGCATGGTGCGCGCATCGCCGACCTCGGCGGTGAGGCGATCCGCGAGGCCATTCGCCCCGGTGTGACCGAGTATGAGGTCGCTCTTGCGGGCACCGAGGCGATGGTGCATGAAATCGCGAAGACTTTCCCGCATCGCGAGGTGCGTGACACGTGGGTGTGGTTCCAGTCGGGCATCAACACTGACGGCGCGCACAACTGGCCGACCACGCGCAAGCTTGAGGCGGGCGACATTCTCTCGCTCAACTGCTTCCCGATGACCTCGGGCTACTACACGGCCCTTGAACGCACTCTCTTCGTGGGAGAGCCGAGCCCCGAAGCACGCCGATACTGGGACATCAACGTGGAGGTTCACGAGGCGGGCCTCGAGCTCATCAAACCAGGTGCGGTGTGCAAGGACATCGCCGCTGAGCTGAACAAGATTTACGTGGGCTACGGCCTCTTGCCGAAGCGCACCTTTGGCTACGGCCACTCGTTCGGTGTGCTCTCGCATTATTACGGCCGTGAGGCAGGACTTGAGCTGCGCGAAGACATCGATACCGTGATCGAACCCGGCATGGTTGTGTCGATGGAGCCGATGATCACGATTCCCGAGGGCGAGCCCGGCGCCGGTGGCTACCGTGAGCACGACATTCTCGTGGTCGGCGAAGATGGCGTAGAGAACATTACGAAGTTCCCGTACGGCCCGGAGAAGAACATCATCCCGGCCTGAAGTCTCGCATCTTAAGCTAACACGCGGTGCGGCCACCGCATCGTGGCCGCGCCGCGTACGCTTTTTCGTTAGTTGCGCCCGATTCGATTCATCCCGCCCCATTTCCAGGAGCCAACCGTGGACATCGACCCGACTATTCTCGACACCGCCGTATCCCCACGTCCCGAACGCGACCTCGCTTTTACCGCAGCCCCCGACTATGCCTCGTGGTGTCGAGGGCGCTCCGTCGTGCTCATCCCCGTTGGCGCTCTCGAGCAGCACGGCCCCCACATGCCACTCGGTACCGACGCACTTCTCTCGCACGCCGTGGCACGCGGAGCGTGCGATCTCGTCAACGCCAAGGCGCATGGTGACGTTGACCCGGTAAAAGTCGCGCAGCCGTTCGTATACGGCTATAAATCGCAGCAAAAGTCCGGCGGGGGTAATCACCTCCCCGGCACAATTAGCCTCGATGCCGAGACTCTCACGAGCTACGCACGTGACATCACGCGCGGTTTTTTCGCGCAGGGGGTAAGCAGCGTGGTGTTCGTCAACGGACACTATGAGAACTATCAATTCCTCTACGAAGGCGTGGATCTTGCCCTTCGGGACCTCGGGATCGTGCAGGGCTCCGAGCGCAGCGCGCTCTTACTTAGCTATTGGGACTATGTAGATGACGCGACGCTCGCGAAGGTCTATCCCGACGGCTTCCCGGGATGGGACATCGAGCACGGGGGTGTTCTCGAAACTGCTCTTATGATGCGCCTTTACCCGAGTCTCGTGAATGAATCCCTGATGATCGATCACCCCGCAGCTGATCTTCCTCGCTTCGACCGTCTCCCCGTCGTACCGGGGCGTACGCCCGAAACGGGCTGCCTCTCGTCACCGCGAGGGGCCAGCCGCGAAAAAGGGGAGTGGCTCTTTTGTGCAGCGGCCTCTGCTATCGCTGCTGACCTCCTCCAAGAACTGAACCTCACCTAAGCGCTTACAAGCGTCCGCCCTCAACGAAGGATAGAACTATGCCCCGACCGAGAACGCCCGAACCGGATCAGGCTGGGCCAGAGCATTCGCTCGAGGAGCCGAGCACTCAGACCACGGAGGTGCAGCTTCCTCGCTTCCGCGGTTCGATCATTCCACCTATCGATTCGCTCATCATTAAGGCGCTTCCACCGATCCTTATCGTGTGCGTTGTCATTGCGGTCGTCGTCAACCCCGACGGAACCGCGAACGTGATCGATGGCCTTCGCACACAGATCACGGCGGGGTGGACCTGGTATTTCGTCGCCTACTCGGTGCTCGCGGTCGCCCTGTGCGTGTGGTTGACGTTTTCGAAGCTCGGCAAGGTGCGCCTCGGAGGTCCGAAAGCAAAGCCCGAGCACTCGGCTTTCGCGTGGTATTCGATGCTCTTCGCCTGCGGGCAGGGCATTGGCCTCATTTTCTGGTCACTCGCGCAGCCGATCATGATGAAGGAAGATGCGGCGATCCTCCCGATCACGGGGAACCCGGGCGAGGGCGGAATCGTGTGGACATACTTCCACTGGGGCTTTACGGCGTGGGCGATCTATGGCGGTATCGCTGCGTGCCTTGCCTACTCGCACCACAACCTCGGCAAAACCCTCACCTTCAGGGAGGCGACCGTCGACATCCTTCCTAAGAAGGCGCAGCGCCCCGCCGGCGTGGTCATCGAGATGCTTGCGATCATCGCGACCGTTCTCGGTCTTGCAACGAGCTTCTCGTTTGCCGCCATTCAGTTCTCTTCGGGTCTAAGCTCGCTCACGAGTCTGGAAAGCGGCAATACGGTGTGGCTCATCGTGATCGCTGTGTTCGCTGTTCTTGCAGCATTCTCCGCCTTCATGGGTGTGGATAAAGGAATGAAACGCATTTCCGAGCTCAACACGATTCTTTCGGTCGTTCTCGTGCTCGGTGTGCTTCTTTTCGGACCCACCGTCTATATCCTCTCGAACCTTGTGCAAACCTCGGGAAGTTTCATCAGCAACTTCCTTTCTATGAGCTTCTTTACGGCGCCCGAACTCACGATGACCCCGATCGATTCGTGGCAGGACAGCTGGAACGGCTGGTGGACCGTGTTCATCTGGTGCTGGGTGATTGCATTCAGCCCCTTCGTTGCCGGCTTCATTGCGCGCATTTCGCGTGGCCGCACGATCCGCGAGTTCGTCGTCGGGGTGACGATCGTGCCGTCGATTATCGTCATGGTCTGGGTGGGCATCATCGCCTCGGCCGGGATGTTCTACGACGAGAAGAGCGGCGGTGCTGTCACCGAAGCGGTCGGGATCGATAATGCTGCGGGCCTCTTTGAAATGCTTGGCATGATCCCCTTCATCGGTACGATCCTCATTATCGTGGCGACCGTCCTCGTGGGCACCTACTACGTGACCTCTCTTGATTCAGGCACGTACGCGCTCGCGGAGTTCGTGAATGCGCCGAAGAAGGCGAGCAGCGCGTTCAGGGTCGTGCTTGTTGTCTCGATCGCCGTTGTCGCGATTGTGCTCCTTTCGCTCGGCTCCGACTCGGTTGTGGACACCGTGCAGACCGGAACGATCATCGGTGCGTTCCCATTCTCGTTCGTGGTGCTGCTCATGATCATCAACCTTTTCAGGCGTTTGCGGCACCGCGACCGCGAGACCCGCTTGCTCGAGCGTGAGGTCAACGACCCCGAGGTTCGCCCCGAGGACTTCACGGTTGATGAGCACGGCCTTCCGCTTCCGCCGGAGGAGATTCCCGCCAACATCCCGAGGCTTCCCGAGAAGGAATAACGCTCGCCACACGATGGGCGAGAGGGCCCCGCTCGATACGGGGCACTTCTCGTGGCGATTAACATGGAACCGTCATGACGAAAGCGACCACGAATACCGCACCTCAAGCACCGCGCTCGAACTCCACCATTTCGACCGTCGCTGCGATCCTTCGATGCTTCACTGTCGACGAGCCCGAATGCGGCGTCACCGAAATTGCGGAGGCCGTCGGACTTCACAAGTCGAGCGTGTCACGAACCCTGCGCACCCTCGAGGCTGAACGCATGGTTGCGCAAAACCCTGAGACGAAAAAATACCGGCTGAACTGGGGGCTTTTGTCGATCGTTGGCCCGCTCCTGTCGCACTTGGATCTGCGCTCGCTCGCGTACCCCACCATGAAAGAACTCGCTGAACAGACCCGCGAGACTGTGTCGCTGTGCGTATTCGACGGGGTAGAGGCGATCGTGGTCGAGCAGGTGCAGGGCACCGAAATGATCCGCCACGTCACCCCGATCGGCACGCGCTACCTGTCGCTCGCCCACGCAACCGTGCGAGTCTTCCACGCATGGGGCGGGGGAGAGCCCGGCCTGAAAGTCGAGGGAGTTGACGAAGTTCAGCCGGCGGTACTCGGCTGGAGCAAAGAGTCCTACGATCAGCATTGCGCCGAGATTCGCGAGCGCCTCTACGCGGTCAACAATCGCGATTCGAACGCAGACGAGGTCGGTATCGCAAGCCCTATCTTCGATCACCGCGGAGGGATCGTGGGGGCGCTTCTCCTCGCCGCACCTGCGTTCCGGACCTCGGAGGAAAGAATCGACACTCTCTGCCCAGCTGTGCGCGAAGCCGCGGAAACAGTGGGGCGCAGCATGGGGTTTACGCCCGAGAACTTTCGTTAAAAAGGCGGGCGCCGGGCCCGGTGGGTTCCGGGTCCGACGCCTGCCGGTTTTGCGTCGGTCGCCTACAGGCGGGCGGTGCTTACTTCTTGATCCACACCGTTGAGTTCGCGGCGAGGATGGTCTTCGCGTCTGGAACGGAGGCGAACACGACGTCGGCTCCTTCGGGAAGGGCGTGATCCTGATCGGTCGTATTGACGAGCACCGTGATGGGACCCGAGGTGAGCGAGAGGATGCCCTCACCGAGGGAATCGTTGATCGTGACGTCTGTGCCTTTGCCGAGCTCGAGCTCGCGGCGAAGGCGCAGGGCCGTGCGGTACATCTCGAGCGTCGAATCGGGCTTTCCAGCCTGCTGGTCTGCGGCGAGTTCGCCAAAGATCTCGGGCTGGGGGAGCCACGCCTCGCCCGTCGGGGAGTAGCCGTAGGCGGGAGCATTCTTTTCCCAGGGGAGCGGCACGCGGCAGCCGTCGCGGCCCGGAACACCTGCGCGCTTGTGGGCAGGGTCTTCGCGAAGCTCGTCGGGGATGTCCGCGACCTCGGGAAGACCAAACTCTTCACCCTGGTAGATGTACGCCGATCCGGGCAGGGCCAGCATGAGGGCCGTGGCGGCGCGTGCGCGGCGCACGCCAAGCTCAAAGTCGGGGTTTTCCTCGCGTGAGAGGCCCTCGCCGAAGCGGTAGCCGTGATCGAAGCCGTAGCGGGTCGCGTGGCGGATCGTATCGTGGTTGGACAGCACCCACGTCGTGGGGGCACCAACTTCATTCGCGAAGGTCAGCGGCTCCATGATCGCCGACGTGAGGGTCTCGACGCTCCAACCGGCCTGCAGGAACCCGAAGTTGAAGATCTGATGCATTTCGTCGGGGCGCACGTAGAGGTGCTGGCGGTTCTTAGGAACCCAAGCCTCGGCGACCATCATGCGATCGCCGTCGTACTCGTTCATGACCCTGCGCCACTCGCGGTAGATCTCGTGCACGCCGTCCTGATCGAAATACACGGGGATGTCGTCGTCATCGCCCGTATCGAGCATCGCGGTTTCCTTGGCCTCTGGCGCATCGGGAAGCCCCTCGGGCTTCACCATGCCATGCGCGACGTCCACGCGGAAGCCGTCGGCCCCGCGATCCATCCAGAAACGCAAAACGCCCTCGAATAGTTCGTGAACCTTGGGGTTCTCCCAGTTCCAATCGGGCTGAGAGGTATCGAAAATGTGGAGGTACCACTGGCCCGGCTGACCGTCGGCTTCCGTGACGCGAGTCCAGGCGCTGCCGTGGAAAATCGACTGCCAGTTGTTCGGCGGAAGTTCGCCGTTTTCGCCCTTGCCGTCGCGGAACATGTACATATCGCGTTCAGGCGAGCCGGGCTTTGCCGCAAGGGCCTTCTGGAACAGCTCGTGCTGATCGCTCGAGTGGTTCGGAACGATGTCGACGATCACCTTGATGCCGAGCTCGTGTGCGCGGGCGATCAGGTCGTCGGCGTCGCTGATCGAGCCGAAACGTGGATCAACGTCGGTGTAGTTCGAGACGTCGTAGCCGCCGTCCTTTTGCGGGGACGTGTAGAACGGGGAGAGCCACAGCGCATCGACGCCCAGGTCCTTGAGGTAGTCGAGCTTGGCGGTGATGCCGGGCAAGTCGCCCATGCCGTCACCGTTTGCGTCAGCGAACGAGCGCGGATACACCTGATAAACAACGGCGTCGCGCCACCATTCGTTGGCCATGTGGAAATCCTCCTTGGGTTGTACAGGGTGCCCACGAGGTGCGGGCGGGAACAGTTGGGGGGCGGCTCAGCGGCCGCGAGTAGGTGCGGCCGTGAGGGATCGCAAGGGCACGAGGGCGAAGCCCGCGCGTTCGGCGCGCAGGGTCAGTGTGTGTTCCGACGGCTGCTCGCCACGTGTGGAGCCCGCGGTCTCGAGAGTGAGGCCCGGGGAGCACACCGCGGCGCGGTCGTGCCCGCTGGCGGAAGCAAGTACGAGCGATTCGGGAAGGACGATCTCGTCGTGCGCCGCCCGCGCAAGATGGACGAGAACCGGCTCTTGTTCATCGGTGCGTATGAAGGTCAGAGAGTCACGCCCAGCGTGTAGCCAGCGCATGCCGCCGCTTCGCAGGGCTCGAAACGCGTGACGTGCCGCAAAAACTCGCTTCGTCAGCTCTCGCCAACGCTGCGCCTTGTCGGGGAGAGCACCGGCATCGATAGCCCCCCACGGCATCGGGGTGCGTGAGTGCTCGCCGTTGTTACCTTCGAGTGCGAGCTCGTCCCCGGCGAAAAGGGTGGGGATACCCGGCAACCCCACGAGCGCGCCCAGAGCAGCCGCGTGGCGATCCGGGTCGGCGAACACGGTGCGGCTGCGTGCCGTGTCGTGCGAGCACAGTTGGTTTTGTGAATGAAGGCGAGCCTCGTAGGTGAGCTGAGCGTTGTAGTCGCGCAGACTTGCAAGAACTGCACGTGTGGGAAGCTGCGGTACACGCATGGGAAGGCCGAGCCACATCACCGAGGAATGCTGCGGGCTCAGCCACGCCCACAGCGGCTTCGTGAAGCCGGTGTAGTTCATCGCGCCATCCCAGCCGTCACCGGCAAGGTCGGCTGAGGCATCGTGGAAATGCTCGGCGACAAGCCATGTGTCCTCTCGCATTGCCTCGCGTATTTCGCGGGCAACCTCGTGCGTGAGATCCTGCGCGCCGTGGCGACCCGTCATGTTCGCAACGTCGATGCGCCAGCCGTCCACGTTAAACGGGGGCTCGAGGTAGCGGCGAACGATCGAATTCTCGCTCGCGTACATACGCTCGCGAAGCGCGGCGCTCTCGTAATCGAGCTTCGGGAGCGAATCGATGCCGAGCCAGCCGTCGTAGCGGTCGGGGTGCTCGGTGAAAAAGTAGAAGCCTGCTTCTTCACTCGTCGCGTCAGCCTGCGCTCGTGCGAACCACTCGTGGGTATTGCCCGTGTGGTTTGTCGTGAGGTCCATGACGATCTTCATGCCGCGCGCATGAGCGGCCCGGGTGAGCGAAACCAGGGCCTCGTTGCCGCCCAGTAGAGGATCGACGAACTCGAACGTCGAGGCGTCATAGCGATGCGCCGAACCTGCCGGGAAAACCGGGCACATGTACACGACACTGACGCCAAGATCCTGCAGGTAGCCAAGCCTCTCTTCGAGGCCTTTGAGGTCGCCCCCGTAGATCTGACGACCGTTGCGCTCGCCGTTCTCTTCGCACGGCTCATCCCACTGCATCGGAAGCGCCCACTCGGGAAGCTCGTGCACGGGAAGTTCCCCGCTCGAGACCGAACGTGCGAAACGGTCCGGGAACACCTGGTACACGATCGCGCCTTCAAGCCACTTAGGGGCCTTCGAGCCGCTCGCGAGATACGTAAAATCGTGGGCGTCGGAGATATCGTGATCGGCGATTCCCGCGGCCGTAACCCACTCGTACACCGAGTTGCCATCTTCGCGCCCCGTCACGAGGAAGCGATACCTCGTCACCGGATTGCGCGCGAGGAGTTCAGCCTCGAACCAATGCCCGGCACCGTCGGCATCGCCCCGTGTACACGTGACGAACCTGGGCTCCCCATCCATCAACTGGCGCAAGACAACCGTCGGATCCTGCACCGAATCGGGAACCCACACGCGAAGTGGAACGGACGCGTCGAGCCCCGCGGCCCGGGAGGGAACCCCAACGCGCGAGCTGTCGTGGAAAGGTTCGCGCGCCAAAAGCACGGCCGAGTCCTCGTCGTACGACCTCACGCAGCGATCAGCCCTTCACTGCGCCGGCGGTCGAGCCACCCACGATGTACTTCTGGAGGAACTGGTACAGCGCGATCACCGGAACCATCGTCATGACCGCACCGGCCGCAAAAATGCCGAGGTTATTCGAGCGATCGCCCTGGAGCATGCCGTAGAGCCCCACCGCGAGAGTCTTCTTGCTGTCATCCGTGAGGAAGATCGAGCCGAGGAGGAAGTCGCTCATGACACCCACGAGGGACAGCACGAACGTTGTGGCGAGAATCGGCGTGAGGGTCGGCACGAGAATGCGCCAGAACACCTGCCAGTGGCTCGCACCATCAATGATTGCGGCTTCGTCGAGTTCCTTCGGAACAGTGTCGAAGAAGCCCTTGATGAGCCACACCTGGCCGAGTGAACCGCCGAGCATCACGATGATGTAGCCCGGAAGCGAGTTGAGACCGAAGAACGGAATCGCCTGACCGAGATCCGCAATCATCGTGTACACCGCGATCATCGAGAGGATCGCCGGGAACATCATGACGAGCAGGAGCGCGAGGAGACCTCCGCGGCGGCCCTTGAACCGCATTCGGCTGAAGGCATAGCTCGCAAGCAGCGACAGGAAGATCTGCGTGAACGAGACGACCGCGCAGACGATGACCGTATTCAGGGCCCACTGCAAGAAGTTTCCGCGTGCACCGCTCAGGAGGGTTTCGAAATGCACGAGGCTGAACTGCGTCGGGATCACCGAGGTCGAGCTGACCGTGCCGAGCGGGTTGAGCGACGCAGAGATCACGTAGAGGATCGGGATCGCCGCGAAAATCATCGCGGCAATACCCACGAGGTGACGCCACCCGATTTCGGCGCACCATCGGCCGAAGGGCATCTTGTTGGAACGCTCGAAGCCTTGAGGATTGTTCTTAGACATTGTTTTCTCCTACCTCGCGCGCCCTAGTTGAAGTCCTCGAGCACTCGCGTCGCGCGGAACTGCAGCGCGGCGAGAAGACCCGTGATGAAGAACAGTGCGACCGACACCGCCGAGGCGAAGCCGAAATCGGCGCCGGAACCGCCGAACGCGATGCGGTAAATCATCGAAATGAGAATGTCGGTTCCGCCGGCCGTGTATTCGCCCTGGCCGAACGGGCCGCCACCCGTAAGCAACTGGATCGCGTTGAAGTTATTGAAGTTGAACGCGAACGACGACACGAGCAGGGGCGCAACGGCGACGAGCAGAAGCGGGGCGATGACCCGAACCGTTGTCTGGAAGCGGCTCGCGCCATCGATGCGGGCGGCCTCCTTGATGTCCTCCGGAATCGACTGGAGAGCACCCGTGCAAATGATGAACATGTAGGGGAAACCCATCCAGAGGTTCGTGAGCAGCACCGCGACCTTAGCCATCGTCGGATCCCCGAGCCAGTTGATGTCGAGGTGGAGCAAGTTATTGATGAGACCGAAGTCCTTGTTGTAGAAGTTCGACCAGATGAGCAGCGAGATAAAGCCCGGGACCGCGTACGGAAGGAGCAGGAAGGAACGGTACAGTCGCTTGCCCTTGAGACGGTCGTCGTTGAGGACAAGCGCGAGGAAAAGCCCCAAGATGAACGTCGTAGCGACGCTCAGGAATGCGAACGCGAGGGTCCACAGGAACACCTTGAAGAACTGCGCGCCGATCTTGCCATTCGTGAACAGGCGCGCGTAGTTATCGAGACCGACGCCTTGGAGCCAGCCCTGTGAGAGCGCCTGCCCCGTCTTGTCGCTGACGAACTTCTCGCTGCTTCCGACCTTCTTGATCGACCAGGTCTCGCCCGTTTCGGAATTCGTGATCGTGTCGGACGCCTCGTCATAACGCATGACCTTGGTGCCCTCGAATGCCAACTTTGGCGTGAGCAGACGGATCGCCTCGGTATCGCTCTTCTCGACGGCGATTTCGGTAATCTTCTTGCCCGCCTTGTTGATCTCATCGTTGGTCAGCATGGTGACGTTATCGCCGGCTTCAACCACGCGTTTGTTTTCGACCTTGACCTCGGAAGGGTCAACCTTCTCGAGAGGAGTTTCGGCGCTTCCCTTGAAAATATCGCCCGTCTCAGGGTCCACGAGGTACAGCTCGAAGGGACCGTCGGTTGCCGTACCGGTCGTGGCGACGGACGCGTTGAAGCGGGTCGATCCCTCAACCTCCTTGACGGAGTTCCCGGTGATAGCTGCGATCGCCTGTTCCTTCGTGCCGCGCGTGCCGTCACCGTAGTTCGTGAACGAGTAGTTCACGGTGAGGAGGATCGGCGTAATGAGGAAGATCAGAAGGAAGAACGTTCCCGGGAAGATGTACTTCGCGGGGATGAAGCGTTTAGTCGAGTAGATGCAGAAAATCGCGATCGTGACGACGATGGTGATCGCGAGCCACATCCACAGCTTGAGGCCGATCAGCACGGGCACAAGCCAGCACGCGGTTGCGAGAACCGCGCCGAGGAAGACGATTTTGAGGATAAGGGGCAAGAGCGACGTGGAGCGTTCCTTGAACGCGGGCGCATCCGTTGCGGTCATGGGCGTGGACCCTTCCTAAAGGGGCGAAGTAAGGGGTCACGCGCGCGGACGAGGCGGCGGCCGAAGCCGTGCGCCCCCACCCGCACGCGTGAGTGTCAAGGGGAAGTCTCCCGCGGGGATCAGATCTGCGACTTGATCTGTTCGCCTGCGGACTCCATGGCGTCCTTGGGGTCGGCGCCCTTGACGATGTTGGCCTGGGCGATTCCGAGCGGCTGCCACACAGCGGCCATGGCGGGGATCGCGGGCATAGGGAGCGCCTTCGTCGCAAGCTCAGCGTTCTTCACGATGTTCGGGTGATCGGCGCCGAGCTTCTTCTGGAGCTCCTTGTGCACGGGCGGAAGGGTGTTGATCGCGAACATTTCCTCGATCACGGTCGTGTCCTCGGCGATCGACTGGATGAAGGTCTGAGCGTTGACCGCATTCTTACCGTTGGCGGCAACGAAGAAGAGGTTGACGCCCGCGAACGGCTCGGCGGGGTTCATGCCCTCGAAGCCGGGGATTTCGCTCATCGTGTAGTCGATGCCGGCCTTTTCGATGTCGGCAATAGCCCAAGGGCCCGAAATGAGGTAGGCGGCCTTGCCCTCGGTGAAGCGCGCGATCGAGTTCTCGACCGTGATCGAGGTCTTGAGGACTCCCGCTGCACCGAGCTCCTTGAGCTTTTCGCCCGCCGCGATCGAGCCTTCCTTGCCCACGCCGATGTCGGAGGGGTCCGCGTCGCCCTCGGCGGTCTTGCCGAAGAGGTAGCCGCCGCCCGAGGTGTAAAGGGGCTCCATGTGGTAGGCATCGCCTTCCTCACCGATCGGGAGGGAGAGGATGTCCTCGGCGCCCGAGGCCTTGCCTGCCTCAACGAGCTCTTCGATCGTCTTGGGTTCGGGAACGTCCGTGAGGGCATTGTTCGAGTAGAGGGCGAGGGTTTCGACGGCGTAGGGGAGGCCGTACACCTGGCCCTCGTACGTTGCGGCCTTCATGCCGATTTCGTCGATGGCTTCGGTTGCCTTCGCGCTCAGCTGAACCGGGGTGATGGCGGAGTTCTGGATGAGGTTGCCGATCCAGTCGTGGGCCGCGAGGATCATGTCAGGGCCGTTGCCGGCCTGGTTCGCGGTGATGAAGTTCGCCTGCGGATCGGTCGCCACGATCTGCACGGCAACGGTCATGCCGTTTGCCTCGCCCCACTTGGCTGCGGCGTCCTTGAGGGAGTTGGCCTTCTTCTCATCGGTCCAGATGACGAGGTCGGCGTCGGCACGTTCTGGGGCCTTGGACTCGTCGCCACTCGCGCCGCCGTCCGAAGCGCCCGAGGAGTTCGAGCCCGATTTGTCGCCGCCACATGCGGCGAGGGCAGTAGCGCCGATGGTTGCTGCGCTTGCAGCGAGGAAAGTCTTGCGGCGAATCTTCACCGTGTTCTCCTTTGAAATGGTGGACCCGCGTAGGCGCGGGGCGACGGGGGTATGTCGTGCTTTCACCGTAGCGCGAAAGCGAAAGTTGTGCAAAAATATCAGAAAGATCGCAAGAAACTTGCAGTTCGATAATTCAGCTCGCGCGCATGGTTTATCAATGTGGACGCCGCTCCACGCGCGACACTTTTGGCCCTGGAGGGACCGTATGGCGAAGGTGCGACTCATCGATATAGCGCGCAAAGCGCACGTGAGTGAAGCAACCGTGTCGCGCGTCCTTGCGGGCAAACCCGGTGTCAACGCTGCAACTCGCGACAAGGTTCTTTCAGTCGCGCGCCTGCTCGGTCGTACCGACGGTGCAATCGATGACGCGGCGCCTCTCGTAGGCCTTGTCATGCCCAACATGGAAAACCCGATCTTCCCGCTCTTTCTCGAGCGGCTCGAAGCTGAGGCCTACGCCGCGGACCTCGAGACTCTCGTGAGCATCAACGCGCGAAGCGAGGCGCAAGAAGCCGCCTCCATGGAGCGCCTCATACGCGCCGGCGCGCGCGGGATCGTTCTTGTCTCGGGTCAGCACGCGCACGATGAAACGAGCATCGATCACTACATCGCGTGCGCCGAACGCGGCATCAAGCTCTGCCTCATTAACGGGGTGCGCCCCGGGCTGGACGCGAGTTTCATCAGCACCGATGATTCGAAAGCGGTCTTTCTCGCGCTCGAGCACTTGCGGCACCTCGGTCACGTGCGCGTGGGCCTCGCGGTTGGCGACGAGCACTCGTGGCCGGTACGCGGCAAGGTTGCGGCGTTCGAGGAGCACTGGCCCCACGAGTTCGGATGCGTCGCTTATACCGATTTTTCGTTTGCGGGTGGTTACCAGGCCGCACTTGAGCTCTACGACCAAGGATGCACGGCCATGGTGTGCGGGAGTGATCAAATGGCGCTCGGGGCAATCGCAGCGATTCGTGATCTTGGGCTCCAAGTGCCTGCGGACATGTCGGTCGTGGGGTACGACGATATTCCGCTCGCGGCGCACCATACTCCCGCGCTTACAACAATTCGCCAACCGGTGCCGGCCATCGCGCGTACCGCCATACGAAGCGTGAGCAGTGCAACGGGGGAGTCGAGGCAAGCCCCTCGCGCCGTCTACGTTGTCCGTCCCGAGCTCGTGGTTCGGCAAACCACCTCACCGCCCGCGAACACGATAGGCTTAAAGGCGTGAACACCACCGACTCTGCCCCCACGACCCATATCGCCGACATTCCCAATAAGACCTACGAGGCGGCGCTCAAGCGCAACGCTCAGGTTGAGGAACAGCTTGCGAAGGACCCGTCGGTCTTTCGCATGCTCACC
The DNA here is from genome assembly GCF_902381725.1 of Dermabacter jinjuensis. Lineage (GTDB taxonomy): Bacteria > Actinomycetota > Actinomycetes > Actinomycetales > Dermabacteraceae > Dermabacter > Dermabacter hominis. The sequence continues at coordinate 1,541,922 of NZ_LR698963.1, forward strand.
GGAGATCGCCCCACGGGTGCTCTGCATATAGGCCATTATTTCGGCACGCTCAAGAACAGGGTTCGCCTTCAGCAGCAGGGGGTAGAAACCTGGATCCTCGTCGCTGATTACCAGGTGATTACGGATCGTGACGTCGCGGGGGATATCAAGGGCTCGGTGCGCGAGCTCCTCACCGACTACCTCGCTGCGGGCATCGATCCTGAGCGCGCAACGATCTTCGCGCATTCGGGTGTTCCCGAACTCAACCAGCTCATGCTCCCGTTTCTCTCGCTCGTGACGCAGCCGGAACTCGAGCGCAATCCCACCGTGAAGTCGGAGATGCAGGCTGCGGGCAAGAGCGCGATGGGCGGCTTGCTGCTCACGTACCCCGTCCACCAGGCGGCAGACATCCTTTTCTGCCACGGCAATCTCGTTCCGGTTGGCAAGGATCAACTCCCGCACATCGAGCAGACCCGCCTCATTGCGCGACGCTTCAACGAGCGCTTCGCCGGCGGCGAAAAGTATTTCCCGGAGCCTGATGCGCTGCTCTCGAAGGCCGCTGTCATTCTCGGTCTCGACGGCGACAAGATGTCGAAGTCTCGTGGGAACACGGTCATGCTCAAGATGACCGCCGCGGAAACGGCGAAGAAGATCAAGAAGGCTAAGACCGACTCGGAGCGCCTCATTACGTTCGATCCCGACAATCGCCCCGAGGTCTCGAACCTCCTCACCATTACTGCTGAATGTACCGGCCGCGCGCCGGAGGACATCGCCGAGGAGATCGGTGATAAGGGCGCGGGGACGCTCAAGGTGATGTGCGCCGACGCCCTCAATGCTCATCTCGAACCGGTGCGGGCGCGTCGCGCCGAGCTCGAGGCGAATCCCGACTACCTCTTCGAGGTGCTGCGCGCGGGCACGGAGCGTGCGCGCGAGCAGGCGGTCCAAACCCTCGATGAGGTCCGCGACCGCATGGGCATGCGCTACTGAGTGCGCGCGTGAGAAATCGTTCGTTCGAGCTTCGACCCCATCATGAGCGGGTCGTCGCGCTGACCGGTGCCGGGCTGAGTGCTGCGGCCGGGCTTGCGACGTTCCGCGGGCCGGGTGGGATCTGGGAGGAAAACCCCGATCTCGAGGCGGCAATGGACGTCAGTCGTCTTCCGGGAAATGTGCCGATCCTGTGGCGCGTGTGGGGGAGCGTGTTTGAGCGGGCGCTTATCGCTGGGCCGACCCCCGGGCATAGAGCTCTCGCAGCGCTCGACGCAACGATTCTGACTCAGAACGTCGACGGGCTGCACCAGTTCGCCGGTTCGCACGATGTTGCCGAACTGCACGGAAGCGCGGCGGAGGCTGTGTGCCTCAACCCGGAGTGCACGTGGCGCGCGCAACTCGCCGTGCGCCTCGATCCCGAGCGTGATCCTTCCGATCCCGAGCATTACGGGGTGCCGCGCGACTGCCCCGTGTGCGGGGCTCTCATGCGTCCCGACATCGTCCTTTTCGGCGAGATGCTCCCGAGCGGAGTGCTCGAGTATTCGGAAAACGCGGCGCGTAACTGCGACGTGTTCCTCGCCGTCGGTACGTCGAACACGGTTGCCCCGGCATCGCTGCTCGCGCCGCTTGCGCGCGCTTCGGGTGCGGTGACCGTGTGTATCGACCCGTACGCGGACTCGGACCGCCTCGCGGGTGTGTTCGACTATGTGGTGCGGGAAGACGCCCACACGGTGCTCGCGCGCTGGGCGGAACACCGCGGGCGCGAGAGGCGCAACCCGTTCCTCGACCCGTTTTAGAGTGTGGGGATCTCGGGTGCGGTGACGGAGGTCCGACACTCGCCCGGCTCGGCTTGCAGCGGGTATTCCATGAGGAGCTGCTGGCTCCCGAATTCTTCGAGTCCGCGGCGTACGCGGAAGCCGATCTTTTTGAGCTGTTCAACCGAGCGCTTGTTCGACGTTTGAACAACGGCGATCATGACGGGTTCGTCGAGGGTGTCTCTAGCGAACTCGATGACGCGCCTGACGGCTTCGCGCGCGTATCCGTGACCGACGAATTCGGGCAGGAGCGCGTACGTGATTTCGAGCTCGTCGCGATCGTAATTCAGGTTGACGATACCGAGCATCTGATCCGTTGCGCCGTGCGCAATGATCCAGGCGCCCCACGTGTTCCCGAGTGGGGAAAGTTCGAGAGCCTGGCGCGAGCCGAAATTCACGGCTCCGCCGAGGTATCGGCTCGCCGAGGGATCGGTCATGAGTCGCACGTAGTCGTCCCGGTCTGCCTCTCCGGGTTCCCGGATATGAAGTCGTTCGGTGCGTAGCCGAACTGGCCAATAGGGTTCGTGTTCGCGTCTCACGACCACTAGCTTAACTGTGACGCCTGAGACATTTCGAGGTGCGCTCGCGATGCGGGTCACCGTGTGTTTTAGTCGTGTTCATGTCACTGCAACCCGGACACCCCGCGACGACGCGGGATACACCGCGCGAATATCGCGCAAGAAAGGGCAGGAAACCCGATGGCCGAGCTCATCAACAGCCCACTGTTCGCCGTTCACGAGCGTGAGGGCGCCTCTTTTACCGATTTTGCGGGCTGGAATATGCCCGTGCGCTACACCTCGGATCTCGCCGAGCACGCCGCCGTTCGCGAGCGCGCCGGCCAGTTCGACCTCTCGCACATGGGCGAGGTGTTCTTTACGGGCCCAGAGGCTGGCGAAGCGCTCGACTACGCGCTTGCGGGCAAGATCAGTTCGCTTGAGGTGGGGCGCGCGAAGTACTCGCTCTTGCTGAGCGAGGAAGGCGGCATCATCGATGACCTGATCGTCTACCGCCTCGCGGAGGATCGCTTCCTCACCGTCCCGAACGCGGGTAATCGCCTCGTCGACGCCGCCGCTCTCAAGGAGCGCGCCGAGCGATTCGACGTCGAGGTCACTGACCGTAGTGAGGAGATCGCGCTCGTTGCGGTTCAGGGCCCGAAGTCCGCGGAAATCGTGCGCGGCTTTGCTGAACGCGAAGGCATCGAGGTGGATCTCGATGCTCTCGATGCTCTTAAGTACTACCGCATTCTTGCGGGAACCTACGAGGGCGAGGAAATCCTTTTTGCCCGCACCGGTTACACGGGCGAAGACGGCTTCGAAATTTACGTTCCGAACGCCCTGGGCGTGAAGACGTGGGAGGCCATTGCTGGCGTTGGCGGCGAGAACATCCAGTCGTGCGGTCTCGCGTGCCGCGACACGCTCCGCCTCGAAGCCGGCATGCCCCTTTATGGCCACGAGCTGAGCCTCGATATCGTCCCGGCACAGGCGGGCCTTCGCCGTGTGGTCGCCTTCAAGTCGAAAGGCGATTTCGTCGGGCGCGAAGCCCTCGAGGGCAAGGATTTTTCGGATCGCCGAGTGCTCGTGGGGCTCAAGGCCGACGGTCGCCGCGCCGGCCGCGCGGGCTACGTTCTTCACGATGAGAACGGCACGGAGGTAGGGGAGCTGACCTCGGGCGCGCTTGCACCGACTCTCGGTTACCCGATTGCGCTTGCTTACGTTGAGCCTCACCTCTCGAACGAAGGTCAGGAACTGTCGATTGATGTGCGTGGCAAGGCGCTGCCCGCCACCGTCGTATCTCTCCCGTTTTACTCGCGCGCCAAGTGACGCGTGGGGCTGCCTACCAGGAGGCGGCCCGTAGGATTTTCACGAAGGTACGCTTCACACACTCTGAAAGGAACAAAGATGTCGGATCTGAAGTACAGCAAGGACCACGAATGGGTGCGCGAGGAAGGCGACGGCACCGCAACGATCGGCGTGACCGACTTCGCTGCTGACCAGCTCGGCGACGTTGTCTACGTCGACCTGCCCTCCGTCGGTGAAGAAATTGAGGCCGGCACCGAGATGGGCGAGATCGAGTCGACGAAGTCGGTCTCGGATCTTTTTGCCCCGCTATCCGGCGAGGTCACCGAGGTGAACGAGGACGTCGTCGAAAGCCCCGAGAAGGTCAACGACGATCCCTTCGGCGAAGCATGGCTCATCAAGGTCAAGGTCACCGATATCCCCGATGATCTGCTCTCGGCCGAGGAATACAGCGAACTGACCAGCAAGTAAATATTTGAGGAGTTTCCCGTTCATGTCTGAACACCACAGCAACGTCGCTGTCGATAATTCGGCGATCGACGGTCTTCATTCGTTCGTTCGTCGGCATGTCGGCACTGCGAGCGAGGACCAGAAGAGAATGCTCGAGGCACTAGGCCTCGACTCGCTCGGTGCACTTCTTGAGAAGGCCGTGCCGGGCACGATCCTTCTCGACGAAGGGCTGGATTCTCTGCTTCCCGAAGGCGCGAGCGAAGCCGAGGCTCTCGAGGAGCTTCGCGCTCTTGCGAAGAAAAACACCGTGAAGCGCTCGCTTATCGGCCACGGGTACTACGGCACGTACACGCCCTCGGTCATTCAGCGAAACATCCTCGAGAACCCAGCTTGGTATACGGCGTACACGCCGTACCAGCCTGAGATCTCGCAGGGCCGACTCGAGGCGCTGCTCAACTATCAGACCATGATCGGGGACCTCACGGGCCTCGAGATCGCAAACTCGTCGATGCTCGATGAGGCCACGGCGGCTGCCGAGGCAATGCTTCTTGCGCGCCGCGCGGCCCGCGGCAATAAGTCGAATGTGTTCCTCGTGGACACCGACGTGTTGCCGTCGACCCGCGCTGTTCTCGGCGGCCGTGCCGAGGCCGTTGGCATTGAACTGAAGGATGTCGATTTCGCGAACGATGGCGCTCCGTCGGGCGAGTACTTCGGCGCGCTTGTGCAGTACCCGGGCGCTTCGGGTCGCGTGTGGGATCCTCGCGACGTGATTGCCGCGGTTCAGGCCAACAAGGCGAAGGCAATCGTGGCCGCGGATCTGCTCGCGCTCACGCTCCTTGCCTCACCCGGCGAGCTCGGCGCGGATGTTGCGGTGGGTAACTCCCAGCGCTTCGGCGTTCCGCTCGGCTTCGGTGGGCCGCACGCCGGCTACATGGCGGTCTCGAAGGGGCTTGAGCGGCAGATTCCCGGCCGACTCGTGGGTATCTCCCTCGATGCGGAGGGCAACCCCGCGTATCGCCTCGCCCTCCAGACTCGTGAGCAGCACATTCGCCGCGAGAAGGCAACGAGCAATATCTGCACGGCGCAGGTCCTGCTCGCTGTTATGGCGTCGATGTACGCCGTGTACCACGGCCCCGAAGGCCTCAAGCAGATTGCTAGCGAGGTCGCTGGCCGCACCGCCGCACTCGCTGCGTGGCTCACATCGAACGGTTTCCAGCTCAAGCACGAGACGTTCTTCGACACCCTTGAAGTGACCGTCAACGGCAAGGCTGAGGACATTGCTCGGGCCTTCGACGACCGAGGCATCCTCGTCGCTCATCCCGATGCGGACACTGTCCACATCAGCCTCGACGAGACTGTCACGCCGAGCGCGCTTTCGGAGATCATCGAGGTATTTTCGGAGTTCTCGCCCTCGCACGTCGGCGACGTGGCTTTTGACGAATGGGCTCAGCCCGGTGAGACCTGGGGCGAACTCGCGCGCACGTCCTCGTTCCTCGAGGCGCCCGTGTTCAACTCGTTCCGCTCGGAGACCGCGATGATGCGTTACCTGCGCCGTCTCGCCGATAAGGACTACGCTCTCGATCGCGGCATGATCCCGCTCGGTTCGTGCACGATGAAGCTCAATGCCGCGACCGAAATGGCCGCAGTTACGTGGCCCGAGTTCAACGCGATCCACCCGTCCGCGCCCGCAAGCGACGTTCAAGGCTACGTCGAGCTCATTACTCAGCTCGAAACCTGGCTCGCCGACGTCACAGGCTACGACACCGTGTCGCTTCAGCCGAACGCTGGTTCGCAGGGCGAGTACGCGGGTCTTCTCGCGATCCGCGCCTACCACGCGAGCCGCGGCGAATCCGCCCGCACCGTGTGCCTCGTGCCGAGCTCGGCCCACGGCACAAACGCCGCTTCCGCGGTCCTCGCGGGCCTGCGCGTCGTCGTTGTTGCGAGCGACGCTAACGGCAACGTGGATCTCGACGACCTCAAGCAGAAGATCAAGGATCACGCCGATGAACTCGCGTGCATCATGATCACGTACCCGTCGACCCACGGCGTGTACGAGTCCGAAGTCCGTACGATCACGCAGCTCGTGCACGATGCTGGCGGGCAGGTGTACGTTGATGGCGCAAACCTCAACGCGCTGCTCGAAGTGGCGAAGCCGGGCGAATTCGGCGGCGACGTCTCGCACTTGAATCTGCACAAGACGTTCTGCATTCCGCACGGCGGTGGCGGGCCCGGCGTCGGCCCCGTTGCGGCGAAGGCCCACCTCGCACCGTTCCTGCCGGGGCACCCGGACATGCAAAACGCGGAGCACCCCGTTATCGGCGGTGCGGATCGCGCCCACGGCGGCGCACCTGTGTCGCAGGCACCGTACGGTTCCCCGTCGATCCTGCCCATCCCGTGGACCTACATCCGCCTCATGGGCGCGAAGGGGCTGCGCCACGCGACCGCATCGGCCGTGCTCGCCGCGAACTACATGGCGAAGCGGCTCAGCGAGAAGTTCGAGATCCTCTACCGCGGGGAAAACGGGCTCGTGGCGCACGAGTGCATCGTGGATCTGCGACCCTTCACCGACCGCACGGGTATCACCGTCGATGATGTCGCGAAGCGTCTCATTGACTACGGTTTCCACGCTCCGACCATGAGCTTCCCCGTTGCGGGCACCCTCATGATCGAGCCGACCGAATCGGAAGACCTGTGGGAGATCGAGCGCTTCATCCTCGCTATGCACCGGATCGCGGACGAAGCCGAAAAGGTTGTGTCGGGCGAGTGGCCGAAGGACGACAACCCGCTCGTCAACGCCCCGCACACCGCGTATTCGGTTGCGCGCGAGGACTGGGATCATCCCTACTCGCGTGACGAAGCCGTGTACCCGGGTGTGAACGCCGCGAGCGAAGCGGGCTATGACCCTGACTTCCACATGACCAAGCAGATGCAGTACCAGGCGAAGTACTGGCCGCCGGTCAGGCGCATCGACCAGGCATACGGTGACCGCAACCTCGTGTGCTCGTGCCAGCCGCTTGACGCCTACGAACAGGGCTAATAGCGCAGCCTAAGGGTGGGGCGTTCCTCCGGGAGCGCCCCACTTTTGCGTGGGTCTTGGGAAACATGAACGAGCGTGAACCGGAGTTTGGCCACGCCGCTGCGAATCTCGTAGGTTGATGGCCATGACAGAGATACTCACCACACACGCGGGCTCGCTCCCGCGCACCCAAGAACTGATCGACGCGAACTACAACAGGGAGCTTGAGGCCGACGGCTTCACCCCTAAGAAATCGCCTGAGTTTGAACGCATCCTCGCGGACGCGGTCGATGGCGTCGTGGCCCGCCAGAAGGAGATCGGTATTTCCGTGCCGGGCGATGGCGAGTACGGCAAGGCGATGGGCTCAGCCGTGAATTACGGCTCCTGGTGGTCATACATCTACGACCGCACCGAGGGGCTCGAGCTCACGGGGACCGATTTCTTCAATGCAAAACCGCAGCGCAGCGAGCCCGGCAAGATTGTCTTGACGAGCTTCGAGGATCGCCGCGACCGCAGCCTTTTCCCTGGAGCGTACGCCGATCCCGTTACCGGTGTTCCCACGACCAACGACAAGCCGGAAACGTTCATCATTCCTGCTGCCACCGGGCCGGTTGCCTTCTCCGAACTCGGTAAGGACCTGTGCGCGAACGACATTCGAAACTTCTCGCACGCACTTGAGAAGTCGGGATATGAAAAGGGCTACCTTTCGACCCTGTCGCCGGGCTCGGGCGCCAGAATTCACGACGAATACTACGGTGATCCGGATGCGTTCCTCGACGCGTGGGTGGAGGTGATGCGCCCCGAGTACAAGGCCATCACCGACGCCGGCATTCAGATCCAGATCGATGACCCTTCGCTTGCCGAGAACTTCGACCAGATCAACCCTGAGCCGAGCGTTGAGGACTACCTCGCGTTCACGAAGAAGCGCGTCGATGCCATCAACCGTGCGATCGATGGAATCCCTCGCGAGCTCGTGCGCCTGCACACGTGCTGGGGTTCGTGGCACGGGCCGCACGTGACGGACTTCGAGTTCAAGTATCTCGCCGAGCTCATGCTCGAGGTTAACGCGAAGTACTACTCGTTCGAAGCGGCGAATGTGCGCCACGAGCACGAGTGGGTTGTCTGGAAGGACGTCACGCTGCCCGAGGATCGCGTGATCGTTCCCGGCATCGTCTCGCACTCGACGAACGTCGTGGAGCATCCCGAGCTCGTGGCGCAGCGCATCGAGCGCTTTGCGGACATCGTGGGCCCCGAGCGTGTGATTGCGTCGACCGACTGTGGTCTTGGCGGCCGCATCCACCCGGAGATCGCATGGGCGAAGCTCGAGTCCCTCGTGGAGGGCGCGGGCATCGCCTCGGCGAAGTACTGAGGTCATCCGCGACCAGCCGCGAAAGTGACGGGGGGCGTGACGCGTAGCGTTCACGCCCCCGTCACATTGGGGACACGTGTCTTTATCGTGGGCGTTGCTCCGAGGCTGCACAATCGGAAGCGTGAAAATCCTCGTAGTTGCCGAATCGTTCCTTCCCCATATGAACGGCGTGACCAACTCCGTTCTTCGCGTCGTCGAGTGCTTCGCTCTCTCCGGCCACGAGGTGCGGATTGTCGCCCCCGGCGCGCCCGGTATCCCGAATGAATTGACGTTCGGCGCGGAGCGCGTGCCAATCATCCCCGTGCTGTCGATACCCATGATGGGCTACGGCCAGGTGCGCATGAGTGCGACGACTAACTACCGCATTCGCTCGATCATCGACGATTTTCATCCCGATGTCGTCCATCTTGCCTGCCCTGCCCTGCTCGGCAACGCAGCGTCGAAGGCCGCCGTCAAAAGAGGCATCCCAACGGTCGCGATCTACCAAACTGACCTTCCTGGCTACACGCGCAAGTACGGGGCACCAGTTCTCGAGGAAGCGATGTGGATGTTCCTCCGCGACATCCATAACCGCTGCGAGGTGAATCTTGCACCGTCGTCAAGCACGCGCAATCAGATCGTCGAGCACGGCATCGAACGCGTGCAGATCTGGCGCCGTGGGGTCGACACTTCGCAGTTCTCGCCCTCGCGACGCAGCGACGAGCTTCGCGAGCGCCTCGCCCCGAATGGGGAAAAGCTCGTGGTGTACGTCGGGCGTCTTGCAGCCGAGAAGCAGGTCGAGGACCTCGCCGTGCTTGAATCGCTCCCCAACGTCCGCCTCGTGATCGTTGGCGAAGGGCCCCTCGAGGCAGAGCTTCGCGCGGCCATGCCGGGCGCGTATTTCGCGGGGTTCAAGAAGGGAGCCGAGCTCGCGGAGATTGTGGCTACGTGCGATCTATTTGTGCACACGGGAGAGCTCGAAACTTTCTGCCAGACGATCCAGGAGGCGATGGCTTCTGGGCTGCCGGCGATAGCCCCCCGCTCTGGCGGACCCATCGACCTCATCGACCATTCGCGAACGGGCTGGCTGTACACGCCCGGCAAGCTCGATGAGCTTCGTGCCTACGTCGAGGACCTCCTCGGGGACGATGCGAAACGCGAGCATTTCGCTGCGGCCGCTCAGGACTCGGTGCGCCAGCGCACGTGGCCGGTTCTCGCCGAACAGCTCCTTGGCTTCTATCGCGAAGCTGCGCGCGTGCATGAGGCATCAGCGCAAGCCGCGTAACCTTTCCTTCCCGCGGCCGCTCCTAGTGGCGGGCTGGCTGTACAAGGTGGAGGAAAGCTTCGAGTAGCCGCAAGGCGCTGTCGGAACCGTGCGCCCCCTGGGCGCTCGCGCGCCACTGTTCAATCTCGCGCGCGAAGGAATCGCGTTCTCGTTCGGCGGGCGTGAGTGCGCTCGTAGCGGCCCAGCGCGTCGCAATTGCGGGCGTGACCTCGGGGTGGAACTGCACACCCCATGCCGCCTCGCCAGCCCGGAAGGCTTCGAGGCGGCCCTCGCTGTCGAGGGCGAGGGGAACGATGGGCGCGCCACCGGGAGTGGTTGTGGGGAGTGCGGAGACTTCGTCCTTGTGCCACTGGAATGCGCGGAACACCGTCCCGGTTTCGTGAAGCTCGGCACGGGAGAACAGGGGATCGGTGGCGGCAGCTGGCTGCGCTATTACGGTGCAGAGCCCGACGGCAGGCTCCGGCCTGCGGGTAATCGCACTGCCTAGTGCGGCTCCGAGAAGTTCCTCGCCGAGGCAAATTCCAAAGAGCGGAAATGTGGTCTCGACAGCATCAAGACATAGTTGTCGGCACGGTGCGAGCCAGTTGTAGCGATCGTCCTCGAGCGGGCCCGGGCCACCGCCGAGGATGATGAGACCGCGGGACGTGGAGGCGATGCTCGAGAGGGACGGCAGTGCTTCGCCCCGGTAGGGTCGAATAACGTTGAGCGTGAGGCCCGCGGCACGCGCGAGCGGTTCGAGCATGCCCGGTGGGCAGTCGTCCTCGTGTTGAATGACGGTGAGCGCTCGGCGTGTGTTTTTCTCCATGTCCCCGTTATACAGGAGACGGACTCGCCGCGAAGCACTTGGAGGACTTTCGTCCATCGTTTAGACTGAGGTCGCGGCGGCCGCTTGCGGCGGCCGACATTCCTACCCGACCATCATGGAGAAAAGCGTGACCCAGCACAATAACGCCGCGGCAAGCAACGAAACCTCGCAGGGCTACAGCCTCGGCTTTTCGATTCTCCTCACCGCGGTCGTGTTCGTGCTTTTCGCTGGCGGCCTTTACGTTATGAGCCTCTACACGATTGCGCCGATCTGGTTCGTCGTTGGGCTTGCCATGTCGATTGTCGCGCTCTTTCTCGCGTTCGATATCGTCCCGCGCTTCTTCATGAAGTAGAACAGCAGCGATAGCAAAAGGCCCCGGCGCGGTCGCCGAGGCCTTTTCGTTGCGAAGAAGCAGGAGCGAGCTATTGCGCACGCTTCTTATCTGCGCTTTTATCGAGGGCCACGACGGCCTCGAGCGCCATGACGATCATCGAGTCGAACGTCTCCTGGCGCTCCTGAGCGCTCGTCTCTTCACCCGTGAGCAGATGGTCGGAGATCGTGCACACGGATAGCGCCTTGCGGCCGAACTGCGCGGCGAGCGTGTACAGCCCAGCGGTTTCCATCTCGACTCCAAGCACACCGTAGTTGGCGAGGGTTTGGGTGATCGGATTCGGGTTGTAGAACTGGTCGGCGGAGAACAGCCCGCCAACGCGATAGGGGAGTTCCTGCGCTTCGGCAGCCTCCACCGTGAGGCGCAAGAGTTCGAAGTCGGCCGCGGGGGCGTAGGTGACGTCACCGAAACGCGCGCGGTTCATGGCCGAATCCGTGCTGGCGCTGCTCGCGATTACGACGTCGCGCACCTTGACCTCCGGCGCCATACCGCCCGCGGTGCCCACGCGGATGATGGCTTGGACGTCGTAGTCGTTCATGAGCTCGTGCGCGTAGATCGCCATCGATGGCTGGCCCATGCCGGAACCCTGTACGCTCACACGCACGCCCTTGTATGTACCCGTGTAGCCGAGCATGCCGCGCACCTCGTTATAGAGCTTCGCATCGTCAAGGAAGGTTTCCGCGATCCACCTCGCGCGATAGGGGTCTCCGGGGAAGAGGACGTAAGGCGCGATCGCGCCTTCGGGGGCATTAATATGAGTAGACATGCCTTAAGCCTACGGTGTTTGGAGATGGGATGCCCGAAACTTTTCTGCCAGATCGTGAAGCCGTCCGCGCAAGGTGGGCGGTTTCGCTTGTGTTTCTCCTTAATGGCGTGAGTTTTTGTGCGATTCTCCCGCGCTACCCGGAGATAGTGCGGCAGCTGGGCATCAATAACGCGGAACTCGGACTCGCCGTGGGTCTCGGGCCGCTCGGTGGCCTCGCTTTCGGCTTGCTCGCCGCGCCGATTATGAAGCGGCTCGGATCCGGGAAGACCGCGGTGATCTTTCAGCTCCTGGCCTCGAGCGCGCACGTGCTCATCTATCTCGCTCCGAGCTGGGGCATGCTCGCGCTCGGCTTCGTGCTCGCGATGAGCTTCGACGCCATTACGGATATTTCGCAGAACGCTCACGGGATGAGGGTCGAGCGCCGCTATCGCCGCTCGATCATCAACAGCTTTCACGGATTTTGGTCCCTCGGTGCTGTGCTCGGGGGCGTGATCGGCTCCGCGTGCGCGCAATTCGGCGTCCCGCTCGCCTGGCAAGGCTGGGGCGGGCTCGTCGTGTTTGGTGCCATCGCGATTGCGAACTTCCCGTTCCTGCTCAAAGGTTCCGACGCCTCCGAGCGCGTCAAAGAGGTCTCGTCTCCAAGCGCCTCCTCCGCGAACGAAGCCCCGGCGGACCTCATGGGGGAGACGAGCGGTGACACCCTCCTCGAAAGCACCACGCCACAACGCGGGAAGCTCGGTGCGCTCGCGCTCCTCGGCGCGCTCGGCATGGTTCTCGTCTTTGCCGGCTCGACCGAGGATGCGGGTAGCACGTGGGGTGCGCTCTTCATGACACACACCTTCAATGCTTCGCCGTTCGTCGCGGGGCTCGCTTTCGTCGCCCTCCAAGGCGCGCAGATGGTCGGTCGATTCCTAGGAGACCCGATCGTCGATGCGTGGGGCGACCGAAAAACTGCACGCGTCGGCGCAGTAATTTCGTTCGTGGGCATGGGCTTCATGCTCGTGTGGCCAAATGCCGTGACGGCGGTCATCGGCTTCGCCGCGGCCGGCTGGGGCGTCGCGACCCTCTTCCCGGCCGTCTTCCGTGCGGGTGACAACATCGAAGATTTCGGTCACGGGGTCGGCATCACCGTTGTCGGGTGGTTCGCGCGCATCGGGTTCCTTCTCGCCCCGCCGATCGTCGGCTGGCTCGCCGATCTCTTCACTCTCCGCTATGCCCTCGCACTCGTGCCCCTCTACGCGGTCGGGGTCTTCATTATTGCCGGTGCCCTCGAGGATCTGACAAAGGCCGATAGGCGCGCGAAGGCCTTGGGCACAGCGTAGGCTCGGCAGGCGTCGGACCCGCCCCACGCCCCTCGAGCCCGCTCCTGTTTATTCGAACGCGCGTGTGTCGCCCGCGCCCTCACGCAGAACGCGCGGAAAATCGCCCGTGAGGTCAATGATGCTTGTGGGCTCTGATCCCGTGACCTCCCCGTCGATAATCGCGGGAATGAGGTGGCCGAGGCGATCCTCGACGACCCATGACTCCGTGAGCACGGAGCTCTCACCGGGCATGATGAGGCTCGAGCTCATGAGCGGCTCCCCGAGTGCCTCAACGATCGCGCGTGCCACCACGTGATCGGGAATGCGCGCCCCAACCGTGTGCTTCTTCGGGTGGAGCATGCGGCGCGGAAGCTCCTTCGTTGCCGGCAGGATGAACGTATACGGGCCCGGGGTGTGGGCGCGCAGCAAGCGGTAGTTGGGATTCGAAATGCGCACGTAGGTGCCCAGCTGGCCAAACTCGCTGCACATGACCGTAAAGTGGTGGTCTTTGCCGGTGTGGCGAATCGTGCGGATCTGCTCTAACGCCTCGTGAGCACCGATGCGGCAGCCGAGCGCGTACCCCGAATCGGTGGGGTACGCGATGAGCTCACCGTCCTTTAGCCGCTCAACAACCTGGTCGAGCAGGCGCTGCTGTGGAGTGACGGGGTGAATCGAAATGAGGCGTGCCATGACCCCATGTTAGTGCGGCGGCGCGGGAGCGAGCGTGACGTAGCCGTCAGCGTCAATCGAGGCGAGCGAAGTGGTCAGTACCCAGCCGTCCGCGCTGAGCACGGCTGTGCTTTCATCGGGCTTCTTCCAATACCCGTGGAACACCTGAGGTCCTTTGATCATGAGCTTGCCGACGGTTCCCGGGCCCACGACGCGCCTGCGGTCATTTAGATCCACGACCCGCACCTCGATCGAGGGGAGCGGTGTCCCCACGGTGTGCTCGCGCCCCTCTTCCGCGGTGCGCAAATACACGGTCACGCCAGCTTCAGCGCCGCTGTAACCGACCATGAGCGGCCAGCCAAGGTCCCGTGCCCAATCCCGAAAACTCGGTGCGTGGTCACGGCTCACGGGACTCAACGCGAGCCTCAATGTGAGGGACCGGCCTGTCGTGCGGGCATGCTCGGCGAGGAAGCGGAAGACCTCGGTATCGCCGGAGATCACCTCGGGAGGGTGCTTCTTGAGAGCGCGCATGAGGCCGGCGCGGTCGAACCGCGGGAAGAGAATCGTGTGCCGACCGTAAAAGAGGCTGGTCGTGAGAGTATCGGCGATCCCGATCACCGAGTGCAGCGGCCACAGCGCGTAGCCGGTCTCGGTCCCGGCCGGCGCCGTCTCGAGATACTCCAGGGACTGGTGCGCGAGCGCCGTGAGATTGTCGTGGGTGAGCATCGCCCCGAGCGAGCTGGCCCGCGTGTGCCCTTCGTACACGATGGCCGCGAGGTCACGCGGGCTCGGATAGGGGTAGTCGTCAGGAAGCGGCGCTGAGCCCAGCAGGTCCTTGAAGCGCGTGCGCGTGCAGAAAGTGAGGGGAAGCTGCGCGGGGCTTTTCGACGGCGACGCAACCCGCATGACTCCCTTGCCGCCCGCTTTCGCAATCTCTGCGAGTGCCCCCGTAAGGGTGAGCCGACGCGGGGCAGTCTTCGGAAGCTCCGGCGCTTGGACGGTGATGACGGTTTTTGGTCGCGCGTGCTGGTCGAGACCCGCGAGCGCATTGAGACGATACTCGGCGATGATGACCGCGACCGGCGTGTAATCGGCAAATTCCCGGCTCAGGCGCATCATCGGTTCGCGATCGGAGTGCTGCACGGCGATCGCTCCGATCCGAAGGACCGCGTGGAACGCCACGACGGCTTCAATGCTCATAGGCAGGACGATCGCGACGCGGTCGCCCGCACGGATTCCCGAATCCAAGAGTCCCTGCGCAAGGCATCGAATGCGGCGGCCAAGCTGCCCATAGCTCACGCGGGTTCCGCTCATCTCGATAGCCGTGCGTGAACGGAAATGCGAAATGGCAAAATCGAGAAGTTCCGAGGCATTCAAGGGGAGGGGATGTGCGCTCGCCTCGGAAGCCGGATCGATGACGTACGACCGTGCCGCGGGCATGAGCGCCTCCTCTCCGGGATCCTGTGTGGGGCGTGCGAGATTCGCCCCTGCATCTGACGTGTGCAGTCTAAGGAGCGAACCTGCATATTAACCCGAGACACCCGGGGTGCTTCATGGGTGGAGTAGCGAAGTCGCACGTGGTTGCGCTATGAGCAAGCCGAGTGTGCGAAAGTAGCACCGTGAATGAGAACAAGCAGGCGGGAGCCGTGAGCGTGCGCCTTGATACGTGGCTGCACGCGGTGCGGCTATTTAAAACGCGCTCCCTCGCCGCGAGCGCGATCAGAGCCTCGCACGTGCGCGTCGATGGTGAGGTCGTGAAGCCGAGCTTCCGCTTGAGCGTGGGCAGCACGGTTGCCATACGCCACCCCGGCTACACGAACGAGTACGTCGTCACACAATTGCTTTCAAAGAGAGTTGGTGCGCCACTTGCCCGCGAGGCCTACACCGACATCTCCGTTCCGCCGCCCCCGCAGCTCTTCGCGGCGCCGCCGCGGCGTGAGCGTGGGACTGGCCGCCCCACGAAAAAGGAACGCCGAGCGCTCGACCGCCTGCGCGGCCGCGAATCGCAAAACGGCAGGTGGACGACCATTTTCGACAATGATGAAAGTTGAGCGGAATAGACTCAACTTTGGTGGCGTTGCATAGAGCGTAAGCGTGAGAACGAGGAAGGCTCGGCAACCGTCGGACCTGCCAGGCCACAACCCCGCTCCACGCACACCACGTGAAAGGAGCGGAAAATATGCAATTTTCCTTCACCCAACGCTCGCGCGAAGCCGTCGAGGCGGCAACGCGCTCGGCGGAAACACTGCGCAACACCAACGTCACCGGTCTGCACTTGCTCGCGGCACTGCTCGAACAAGAAGACTCAATCGCCACGGCCGTGCTCACCGACACGGGCGTGCACATCGGCGCGCTCAAAGAGCGA
Source organism: Dermabacter jinjuensis (assembly GCF_902381725.1). Taxonomy (GTDB): domain Bacteria; phylum Actinomycetota; class Actinomycetes; order Actinomycetales; family Dermabacteraceae; genus Dermabacter; species Dermabacter hominis. The sequence continues at coordinate 1,557,895 of NZ_LR698963.1, forward strand.
ATCACCCAAGAAATCCAGCGCTTGCCACGCCTCACCGGGAGCACCGACCAAAAACCCGTCTTCCAGGGCGATGGCTACGACGCACTTGAAGCCGCCGGGAAAGAAGCCGGCGCCGGCATGGGGCAAGGGGCAGAAGGGTACATCTCGACCGAGCACTTGCTCTACGGCATCGCCAAGGCCGCAAAAACCCCTGGCGACATCCTCAAAGACTTCGGCGCGACCCCGAAAGCGATCCGCGCCAGCATCGCAAAACTCACCAAAGGAACAAGCATGAACAAAGAAAACCCGGAAGGCTCCTTCAAGAGCCTCGAAAAATTCGGGGTCGACCTCACCGCCCGCGCGCGCGAAGGCAAACTGGACCCCGTCATCGGCCGCGACGGCGAAATCCGCCGCGTCGTCCAAGTGCTCAGCCGCCGCACGAAGAACAACCCCGTGCTCATCGGCGAGCCCGGCGTCGGCAAAACCGCCGTCGTCGAAGGCCTCGCCCAGCGCATCGTCGAAGGGGATGTGCCCGAATCGCTCCGCGGCAAGACCCTCGTCTCGCTCGACCTTTCCTCGATGGTCGCCGGCTCGAAATACCGAGGCGAATTTGAAGAGCGTCTCAAGAGCGTCCTCGACGAAATCCGCGACTCGAACGGCAACGTGATCACGTTCATCGACGAGCTGCACACAGTCGTCGGCGCAGGCGGCACAGGCGAGGGCTCCATGGACGCCGGCAACATGCTCAAACCCATGCTCGCGCGCGGCGAACTTCGCATGGTGGGCGCGACGACCCTCGACGAATACCGCGAACGGATCGAAAAGGACCCGGCTCTCGAACGCCGCTTCCAACAGGTCTTCGTGGGCGAGCCAAGCGTCGAAGACACGATCACGATCCTCCGCGGCCTCAAAGACAAGTACGAGGCGCACCACAAGGTCACGATTTCGGACTCGGCGCTCGTCGCTGCTGCCTCGCTTTCCGATCGCTACATCAACAATCGCCAGCTCCCTGATAAGGCCATCGACCTCATTGACGAAGCTGCCTCGCGCCTGCGGATGGAACTCGACTCCTCACCCGTGGAGCTCGATGTTCTTCGCCGCCAGGTCGACCGGCTCAAGATGGAAGAGCTCGCCCTCAAGGGCTCGGACGATCCGGGATCGCTCGCGCAACTCGCGAGCGTCCGCGAGCATCTCGCGGCGCGCACCGAGGAGATGAACGAGCTTTCCGCCCGCTGGGAGCGCGAGAAATCCGGCCTCAACGAGGTGGGCGAGCTCAAGGCAAAGCTCGAGGATCTCCGCATGCAGGCCGATCGTGCCCAGCGCGAAGGCGACCTGAGCCAGGCCTCGAAGATCCTCTACGGCGACATCCCCGAGCTCAAAAAGAAGCTCGTGGAACTTGAGCACGGAGAAGGCACCGAGAGCCGAGCTATTGACGAGGAGCAAAAGCCGCTCGTCGCCGACAAGGTCGGGCCCGACGACATCGCTGGCGTGGTGTCCTCGTGGACCGGCATCCCCGCTGGCCGACTCCTCAGGTCCGAGACGCAAAAGCTTCTCGACATGGAGGACATTATTGGTAAACGCCTCATCGGTCAGCGCAGGGCCGTCGCCGAGGTCTCGGATGCCGTGCGCCGCTCGCGCGCCGGAATCGCCGACCCGAACCGGCCCACGGGATCGTTCCTCTTCCTCGGCCCCACGGGCGTAGGCAAGACCGAACTCGCCAAATCCCTCGCCGAATTCCTCTTCGACGACGAACGCGCAATGGTTCGCATCGACATGTCCGAATACGGTGAAAAGCACAGCGTCTCTCGCCTCGTGGGTGCACCTCCGGGCTACGTTGGCTACGAAGAGGGAGGGCAGCTCACCGAGCAGGTCCGACGCCGCCCCTACACCGTCATACTCCTGGACGAGATCGAGAAGGCCCACCCGGACGTTTTCGACATCCTCCTCCAGGTGCTCGATGACGGCCGCCTGACCGACGGCCAAGGGCGCACGGTCGACTTCCGGAACACTATTGTGATCCTCACGTCCAACTTGGGCGCGCACTTCCTCCAGGACGAGAGCCTCGACGACAGTGCGAAACGCGAGGCGGTCATGAGCGCTGTTCGCGCCGCGTTCAAGCCCGAGTTCGTCAATCGCCTCGACGACATCGTCATGTTCGACTCCCTCAGCCGCGAGGAGCTGCGCCGCATCGTTGGCCTCCAGGTGGCGTCGCTTGCCGCGCGTCTCAAGGATCGCCGCATCACCCTCGAGGTGAGCGACGCGGCCAAGGACTTGCTTGCTGAACGCGGATTCGACCCAGCGTATGGCGCGCGCCCGCTCAAGCGTCTCGTGCAAAAGGAGATCGGCGATGCGCTCGCGCGCCTCATCCTCACGGGCGAGGTCACGGACGATCAGAAGGTCACGGTTGACGTGGAGCACGAGGAGGGGGCGCCGGCCCGCCTCGCCCTCCACTGAATTCCATAGGGGTTGTGGGGGTTATTCGCACCCCTTCACTTGGATTCCATAGGGGTTGCGGGGGTTATTCCTCGGGTTTAGCCCCCGCAACCTACCGCATTGCCTGGCGTCGGAATGCTTCGCGAACCTTGACAACAAGGGGCCACTCGCGAGGCTCCGGCGCCAGCGCATATGGTGACAACTTAAAGTTGACGCGATTGATGCGAGGCATCCCCGGCGCGTCTATTCGATACTTCGCTGGAAACTCGTTGCACCAACCGACATACGGGAGGTCATCTTTATAAATCGGAACGACCTCCCACCCCTCCTCCCGAAGATTCTCGGCGTGGTAGCGGTCGCGCGCCGCCCGTTGCGGCTCTTCGTGGGAGCTTCCCTGATACTCCACAACGACCTTCTGATCCGGGTAGACGAGGTCACGATCGGGAACGACGATTCCTCCGGGCAGCGGGATAGGAATATTGAGCGCCGGTTCGGGAAGGCCCGCCTCGACGAGAAGAAGGCGGCACAGAGTCTCCTGAGGTGAGTCAGAGCCCACGCGAATATTGTCGAGCGCCCATCGCGTATTTGTGGCGCCGTCGATTTTTGGGTATTTCTCGCGCGCGCCCTTGAGGCCAGCAATCGTGCAGTAGGGCCGACTTCGCCCCTCGTAGTTCGGGCGCGGTCGACGCACGAGATAGTCGCCTACGGCCACGAGCTCAAACGGGTTCAGCACCGTCGCAAGATCAAGGAACGTTCGTTCGCGGGACATGATCCTGAGCGGCTTTTTCCACAGGGGCGCGGTGGAGGGGTGCCACGGCATTCCGACGCTTGCTGGGCCACCGTCGGCACCTAAGCCCGCACGAATCTGCTCGGGCTCCACAACAATGACATCGTCGCTTGCCAAAAGATGCTGCCGCCACTCGGCACATGGCTGCGTGGGGGAGCGGTGATGGTAGGGGTAAACAAAGTTCGGAAGGCCATTGAGTTTTTCGGGTATGGGCGCGTGAGCGTCTTGGATACGCGCCAGTTCCGAAGTTGGTGGGGGGGGTCCTGCGCGAGGAATCTGGTGGGTAGAGGAAATCCCCACAAGAGTGCTGCCGAAATTTGAGAGAGCGCGGCCGTGGGACATGCGTGAGTCACGATGCGCGCGTAGTCCCAGCTTGTGGGCGAATGTTCCGTCGGAGCATAGATTCCCCGGTGGAGCTGCTGATAACTCGGCCCGCGGAGCTGATCGCGCGTGACAGCCTGCGCATAGGCCTCTTGGGACGTGAATGCGGTGTGCGCGAGGGCGGCCGGGATAGGAGCTCGGGTGCGTGCCATGGCTTGCATGCTATGGATCGGCAGCTGTCATCATGCGCGCCCCTGGGCGGAGTGGGAGAAACCGAGAAATGTGGAGCGCGAGCCGCCTCAGCGCGTTCGGCGAGAGTCGCTGTTCCGTCTCGAAACGCTCCTTAAATCGAAGAGGTGTGGGGGTCCGAGCCACGCGGCTCAAACCCCCACAACAACTATGCAATTTCAGGGAGAGGGGGCGGTATCCAAACCCCCGCAACCCCTATGCAATTCAGTTAGGAGAGGACGATGTTAACGAGCTTCGGCGCGCGCACGATCACCTTACGAACCTCGTGGCCCTCGATGAGTTTTTGCACGCGCTCCTCGGCAAACACTGCCTTCTCGAGCTCCTCCGCCGAGATCTCCGGATCAACCTCGATGCGGTGGCGCACCTTGCCCTTGACCTGGATGACGCACGTGACGGCGTCGGCAACGAGGTACTGCGGATCCGCAACCGGGTAGGAAGCGCGCGCGAGCGACTCGTCGTGACCGAGCTTCGCCCACAGTTCCTCGGCGAGGTGCGGGGCAAACGGCGAGACCATGAGCACGAGAGCCTCGACGGCCGAACGCGGCGCGCCGCCGCTCTCGCCGGCGACCTTCGTGAGGTGATTGACGAGCTCGATGAGGCGCGCGATTGCGGTGTTGAAACGCATGTGGTCCATGTCGGCGCTCACCGCGTCGATGGTCTTATGCACGGCGCGCAAGGTCTCCACGCTCGGCTCGGCATCGCTCACGATGCACTCGCCGGTGTCTTCGGACACGGCGAGGCGCCACAAACGCTGAAGGAAGCGCTGCGAGCCCACGACGTCGCGCGTGTTCCAGGGGCGCGACAGATCGAGCGGACCCATCGACATTTCGTACACGCGGAACGTGTCGGCGCCGAACTCGTCGTACATGTCGTCCGGGGTCACGATGTTGCGCAGGGACTTGCCCATCTTCCCGTATTCCTGGCGCACGGGTTTGCCATCGTGAGTGAAGGTGCCGTCGGCTTCCTCAACAACCTCGGAGGCGTTGACGTAGACGCCTCGCTCGTCGCGGTAAGCATAGGCCTGCACATATCCCTGGTTGAACAGGGTGTGGAACGGCTCGGCGCTCGCAAGGTAGCCGCGGTCGAAGAGAACCTTGTGCCAGAAACGTGCGTAGAGCAGGTGGAGAACGGCATGCTCGACACCACCGACGTACAGGTCGACACCGCCAGTGGGGGCGCCTTCACGCGGGCCCATCCAGTACTGCTCATTTTCGGGCGCCGAAATCTGGTCGTCGTTCGTGGGATCGGTGTAGCGGATTTCGTACCACGACGATCCGGCCCACTGCGGCATGACATTCATTTCGCGACGGTAGCGCTTCATGCCGTCGCCAAGATCAAGCTCGACCCAGGCCCAGTCCTCCGCGCGCGAGAGCGGGGTCTGCGGCTCGGTGTCGGCGTCTTCCGGGTCGAACGTCTTGGGGGAGAAGTCGTCGAGTTCGGGCAGCTGAACGGGAAGCTGATCGAACGGGAGCGCGATCGGGACTTCGGGGGCGTCTTCCGCGTACACGATCGGGAAGGGCTCGCCCCAGTAGCGCTGGCGGCTGAAAAGCCAGTCACGCAGCCGGTACGTCGTCTTTGCGCGGCCGAAGCCCTTCTTCTCGGCGAATTCGGTCGCGGCAGCGATCGCCTCGTCCTTGCTCATGCCGTTGAGATCGAGCTCGTCGCTGCGCGAATTGATCTTCCTCCCGTCGCCCGTGTAGGCCTGTCCCTCTTCGAAATCGGCGGGCGGTTGAACGGTGCGGATCACGGGGAGCTCGAAAGCGCTCGCGAACGCGTAGTCACGTTCGTCTTCGGCGGGAACGGCCATGATGGCGCCCGTGCCGTAGCCCATGAGTACGTAGTCGGCGGTGAACACGGGAAGCGCACGGCCGTCCATCGGGTTCACTGCGAAAAGGCCCGTGAACACTCCCGTCTTCTCACGCGAATCGGCGGTGCGCTCGGTGTCATCGAGTGCGGCGGCACGTTCCTTGTAGGCGGCGACGGCCTCGCGCGGGCTCGATGCTCCGCCGGTCCAGGCGGACTTCGTGTCTTCGGGCCACGCCTCGGGGAGAGCGCTGACGTCAGACAGCAGCGGATGCTCGGGCGAGAGCACCGTGAAGGTCGCGCCAAACAGCGTGTCCACGCGCGTCGTGAAGACGTCGAACGTGGAGTCGGCGAAGGCGGGGCAGCCGTCGGAATCCAGCGTGAACGTGACCTGCGCACCGCGCGAACGGCCGATCCAGTTCCGCTGCATGGATTTGACCGATTCGGGCCAGTTAACGGTGTCGAGATCCTCGAGAAGTCGATCGGCATACGCGGTGATGCGCAGGTTCCACTGGCGCAAGCGGCGCTTGAACACGGGGAAATCGCCGCGCTCCGAGCGGCCCTCGGCCGTCACCTCTTCGTTCGCGAGCACGGTGCCGAGACCAGGGCACCAGTTCACGGGCGTGTCGCTCACGTAGGCGAGTCGGAAGCAGTTGACGAGCTCCGTCATCTCCTCGGGCGTGTACTGAATGAGGAAGTCGAACGGTGTGTCGTGCTCGGGATTCCAATGCTCGTGATCCGGCTTGCGGTCGTGCCACATCTGCGGGATGTCGATGCCCTGCTGCTCGGCGAGCGCGTACGGATCAACATCGCGATCCTGGATCGCGCCCTTGAGTTCCGAAATGGGCCGTGCAGAGCCGCGTGTGCCGTCAGCCTTCACGAAGTTCGGGTCGTACCACGAGTCGAACAGCTGGAGGAATACCCACTGGGTCCACTTGACGAAGTCAAGATCGGTCGTGCGAAGCGAGCGGCGCGAGTCGTGCGAGAGGCCGAGGCGGAAGAGCTGACGGGCCATGTTCGCAACGTTTTCGTCGGTCGTGACGCGCGGGTGGGTGCCGGTTTGAATCGCGTACTGCTCCGCGGGCAGGCCGAAGGCGTCGTAGCCCATCGTGTAGAGCACATTCTTGCCGAGCATGCGGTTGTGACGCGCGACGGCGTCGGTCGCAATGTAGCCAAGCGGGTGGCCCACATGCAGTCCCTTGCCCGAGGGGTAGGGGAACATGTCCATGATGAACATCTTCTCGCCGAGCTCTTCGGCGCTGCGTCCATCGGAGAGCTCGCCCACGGGGTTGACGGCGTTGAAAGTACCCTGCTCGAGCCACAGCTTTTGCCATTTCTGCTCGATCTGTCCCGCGAGTTCGGCGGTGTAACGGTATGGGGCCTCAGCCATCGTGTCCCTTTCCTCGTGTCGGTGTCGTGCGCCCTCGGTCTCGAGCGCGCATTCAATGTCTCTAGTCTACGTGCTGTGCCTTTGGGGGCCTCGTGAGGGTCCGACGGCCGCCGCGCCAGCATCAGCTCGGCTATACGCCCCGTTCCTCGCCCGTAGGATGGGGGTATGGCGATTCATTTGAGCGAGTATTCGGAATCTTGGGTGGGCGATTTTATGGGGGTCGCAACGACCCTCGTGGACGCCCTCGACGGCCACGGCGGCCAGGGGATCGAGCACATCGGCGCGACCTCGGTTCCGGGCATGGTCGCAAGACCGATCATCGATATCGCGGTGGTCGCTGCGCCACTCGCGCTTGACGAGGCGTGCGAGGCGCTCGCCCCGCTTGGCTACGTGGCCGGCGGCGATCGCCAGGAGGGCGAGGGTTACCGAAAACTGAATACTCCCACGTCGGGAGTGCTTCACTCCCTCACCGTTTTCGATGAGGGATCGCCGCTGCTTCACGCGAGCGTCGCGGCGCGTCAAGTCCTCATGAACAGCCCCGAGCTCGTGGCGGAGTTTTCGGGCTACAAGCGAGGTCTTGCGTTCACGGGGGCGATCGACGTGGACGAGTACCGCCGCGCGAAGGCGCCCATGTTCCAGAAGGTTTTGCGCGAGGCGGGGATGGACGAGGACGCGCTTACGAGCCTCGCGGCGAGCTTCTAGGACTCTTTCACGAGGCGTGCGGCGAGGCGCGGCATCGCGCGCTCGAGCACGTCGAGAGTCCGATCGAAGTCCTCGGCGCCGCCGTACCACGGGTCGGGCAGGGCGTCGCCCGGCTGAGACTCGAGGTCGAAGTCGGTCATGAGAGCGAGCTGCTCCTCGCGGGCTCCAAGCGCACGAAGCCGGTCGAGGTGGAACTGCTCGGCGGCGACGAAAAGATCGGTTCGCTCGATGTCGGCAGCGCTCACCTGACGAGCGGCGTGGCCGCCCGCGTCGTAGCCCTGGGCTTTGAGAACGCGGGCAGCGCGTGGATCCATGGGGTTGCCCGTCTCTTCACTGCTCACACCAACGGAATTGACGGTGATGCCTTCACCGCCTTCGAGGGACGACAGCGCGGAGGCGAGGATGCGTTCGGCCATCGGGGAGCGGCAAATGTTGCCCCAGCATACGGTAGTGACGATCATGCCTCGACCCTAACGTAAAGCGCTTCTCACGCTCCGAAAAGCGAAGCAATCACCATGAGCGCGACCATTGTGCCGACCGATGTCAACAGCGCGATATCGCGCGTCATCTCCTCGCCCACCTCGTAACGCGCAGCGGCGACGTATACGTTTTGCGCGGTAGGCAGCGCAGCGAGGACGACGACCGCGTAAAGCGCCGTTCCCGTGAGATCAAAGGCGAACCGGCCGAGAGCCCAGGCAAAAAGGGGCATCGCGAGGAGCTTGAGGGCAGTAGCGAGGACGATGTCGGCGCGATGCCCCGCCTCCTTCGAGAAAGGCCTCGAGGTGGTGAGCGACATGCCAAACGCGAGGAGCATCCCTGGGATGGAAATGCCCGCGATGACGTCGATCGGTTCGGTGACGAAGGCCGGGAGGTGAAGGTCGAAGCCGAGAACAGCGAGACCTGCCGCGGACGCGACGATCATGGGGTTCACGGCAATTGTTTCCGCGAGGGCGCGTACGCTTGGTCGCTGCCCTGAGACCGCAGAGTGGAGAACCGACTGGAAGAGCGGCGTGAACACCGCCATTTGCCAAAGCGCCACGGGGAGCGCAAGAGAGACGTCACCGAGAACATAGGCCGCGATGGGAAAGCCCATGTTCGCGCTATTGACCATCGAGGCCGAAACCGAGGAAATCACGGTGTGGGGGAAATCCTGCTGGAGGAAAATGCGCGAAAGGGCGGCGGCGAGCAGAGTCGTGAGGAGTGCTGCCAGGGCAGCGACCGCAAAATTGGCGGAGAGTATGAGGTGAAGGTCGCTGTCGATGAGCGACACAAACACGAGGCATGGCCCCGCGATGAAATAGGTCAGGCGATTGAGAACAAAGCGGCCCTGGGGGCCCAAAAGATTGCACCACCCCGCGAATGCGCCCACGGTGACGATCACGGCGATCACGAAGAACCCGCTCACGACTCCCGCCACGTGAGTTACCTCGAGGAAATCTGGTCGGGAGCTCCCGGCACGGCCTGGGCAGGATCGCTGCCGAGCGCGACGATGCGATTCTTGTCATCGACGTGGACAACCCGCGGGGTGTGAGCGGTGGCCTCCTCCGGCGTGAACTGACCGTAGGCGATCAGGATCACGAGGTCGCCGGGGTGTACCAGGTGGGCCGCAGCCCCGTTGATCTTGATCTCCCCGCTGCCCGCCTCGCCTCGAATCACGTAGGTTTCAAGCCGAGCCCCGTTCGTCACGTCGACGATGGCGACGAGTTCGTTTTCGATGAGGCCCGCGGCATCGAGTAAATCGGCATCGACGGTTACCGACCCCACGTAGTGAAGGTCGGCTTGCGTGACGGTGGCGCGGTGAATCTTTGATGTCATGAGTGTTCGCAACACGATGCTCAAGTATTCCACCCCGTGGGCCATCGGGCAGCAGTCATAGACGTGAGTTTGCGAACGAATTGCCCGACCGTCTCTTCCGGTGCCGGGATGGCTCGCGGATACTTGAGGTGTTTACCGCCCCGTTGGGGCCCGGCGCTACGGCGCCCATGAGAAGCACAGGACCGCGCACACGCGCGCAGAAAGGGGCCACTGCCATGCCCAAGTCACGACGGACACACAAAGCAGAGCGCTTCGATGCGATGGCGCTTCCAGAAGAGCTCGTTCAAGAACTTCAGGCGCAAGGCTTCGAGCGTGCCTTCGAAATTCAAGAGGCAATCTTGCCCGATGCGCTCGCGGGACGCGACGTTCTTGCCCGCGCTGAAACTGGATCGGGTAAAACCCTCGCTTTTGCCCTGTCGATGTGTGCGCGTTTTCGGCATCGCAGCTCCCACAGGCGTCGGCCACTGGGAATGGTGCTCGTGCCTACTCGCGAGCTTGCCGTCCAGGTCGTCGACACAATTCACCCGTTCGCGCGTGCCGTTGGTATCAAGGCTCAGCTTGTGTCGGGTGGCATGAACATCAACAAACAGGCCGATGCGCTGCGTCGGGGCGTTGAGATCATCGTCGCGACACCGGGGCGTGTCGTCGACCTCGCTCAGCGGGGAGATCTCTTCCTTGACCGCATCGAGACGACGGTTATTGACGAGGCGGACCACATGGCCGACCTCGGCTTCCTTCCCGTCGTCACCGAGATTCTCGCGCACGTTGAGATGGGCACGCAGAAGATGCTCTTTTCGGCAACGCTCGACGACCAGGTCGATGCGATCACCGACCGCTTCCTCGTCGACCCCGTCACGCACGAGACGACCCCTGTCGCCGCGGCGGTGCAGAACATGCGGCACGTCGTCTATGCCATCAACCCAAAAAAGAAGCGCCAGATCACGGCCCAGATCGCGGCGCGCGATGGTCGCACCCTCCTGTTTACGCGCACGCAACTCGGCGCCGAACGCGTCGCCCAGGAACTCATTGAGGTGGGCATTCCCGCCGCGGCCCTGCACGGCAATAAACAGCAGGGCCTGCGCACGAACGTCCTCGCAGGGTTCCGCCAGGGGGCCTTCGACGTGCTCGTCGCGACCGACGTGGCCGCTCGCGGCATTCACATCGACGACGTTTCGCTCGTGCTGCACGTCGATCCTTCCGATGACGCGAAGGAGTACGTGCACCGCTCGGGCCGCACGGCACGCGCCGGGGCTTCGGGCGTCGTGGTCACTCTCGCCCTCCCACATCAGAAGGACAAGACTCGCCAGGTGCTCGAGGCAGCCCAGGTGAGTCCCGAATGGAGCGAGGTGAATTCCGAAACTGACGAGGTGATCCGGTATGTCGGAGGAAGGACACCGAGCGGGACCCCCGCCCGGGACCCTCAGCTCGTCAAATATAAGGGCGCGCCCCGTAAGCTCGATGTCACCAGGATGCGCGGAGCTAACTCGAGAAACGCCGCGGAACGGCGCGAGAACGAGAAGCGCCGCGCGGTATACGACGAGAACGAAAAGTCACCATTTTCGCGTACGCCCGGTTCTGGCAAAGGCCGCCGCACGGCCGGGAAGAAACGAGGGTCCGACGCTCGCCTGGCACGCGGTGCTTCCCCAGCCCGGTCGCGTGGCCAGCGCCGGTCGCGCTAAAGCTTCACCACACGTCAGATGATCCGCGTTCGACACGATAAGGAGTCCCTCGATGAGCGTCAGCCTGTTTGACCTGTTCAAGATCGGGATCGGCCCCTCGAGTTCGCACACCGTCGGCCCCATGCGCGCCGCGAAAGAATTCGCCGACGAGGCCCTTGCCCACCCCACTATTGGCCCCGACATCGCCGATGTCGAGGTGCATCTGTACGGCTCGCTTGCGGCGACCGGCATGGGCCACGGAACACTCGACGCGGTCGTCCTCGGTCTCGAGGGCAACGACCCCGCCACGATCGATCCCACCGAAGCCTGGGCGCGAGCGAAAGACATCGACGCCAACGGTGGACTCATGCTCGGCGGGCGCGTCCCGGTAAGCCTCCGCCCGTCCACGATCGTGCTGCACCCCCTCACCTTCCTTCCCGAGCATTCGAACGGCATGACCTTCGCGGTGCTCGATGAGGACGGCAACGAGCTCGACAAGCGCACGATGTTCTCGATCGGTGGCGGCTTCGTCGTCGACAAGGAGGAGCTCGAAGCGCAGCAGGCGTCGGAAACCTCCGCAGACGACAGCGCAGCGGGCGCCGATGACGGTGTGAAACCGATTTTCCAAAGTGGTGAGGAGCTTCTTCGCGTGTGCGAAGAAAACGGCATCACGGTTTCGCAAGCGATGCTCATGCGCGAGCGGCAATGGCGAACCGACAGCGAAATCCGCCAGGGGATCCTCGACATTTGGGCAGTCATGGAAGCCTGCATCGAGCGTGGCATGCACACCTCCGGTGTGCTCCCGGGCGGCCTCAACGTGCGGCGCCGCGCAGCAACCTGGCACGACGCCCTTCAGCTCGAAGACCCGAACCATCGCGCCGACAACGCATTCGAATGGGTGAGCCTCGCAGCGCTCGCGGTGAACGAGGAAAACGCGGGCGGCGGGCGCGTCGTCACAGCTCCCACCAACGGCGCGGCCGGGATTATCCCCGCGGTGCTCTATTACGCGCTCACCTACCTCAACTACGACGATCGTGATGACGTCATCGTGCGCTTTATGCTCGCAGCTGCCGCGTTCGGGTCGCTGTGCAAGGAGCGCGCGTCGATTTCCGGCGCGGAAGTGGGCTGCCAGGGTGAAGTTGGCTCGGCGAGCTCGATGGCCGCGGCGGGGCTTGCCGAAGTTATGGGCGCGAAGCCCCGGCAGGTCGAAAACGCTGCCGAGATTGCGATGGAACACAACCTCGGCCTCACATGCGACCCCGTCGGTGGTCTCGTGCAGGTGCCCTGCATCGAGCGCAACGCGATGGGCGCGATCAAGTCGATTACGGCGGTGCGCTTCGCGATGCGTGGCAATGGCGAACACTTCGTCTCGTTCGACACCGTGCTCGAGACCATGCGCCGCACGGGTAAGGACATGCACGAGCACTACAAGGAAACCGCAATGGGCGGCCTCGCCGTCACGGTTCCCGTGTCCTTGCCCGCGTGTTGAGGCACGTGGGCTACCGTTAAAGGCGAATGTTACGCGCCATGCGGGCGCGGCTTCCAGGACAGAAAAGGACGGCTAAGGCCTCATGAACGATAAAGCACGCGGCGACATCAACGGTGATTTCGCACCCGGAGAGAGCCCCGACGAGCTCGAAGCGGCGGCGAAGGTCGCTCCCGAGGTCACGGAGCAGCGCTCCGAAGGTGACCGCGCAACGCTGACCGAAGTTGCCAACTCCCTCGGCATTACGGCCGCGGTTGCGCTTCGCGCCCTTCGCGGCGAATCCGACATCAATTCGAGGCTCGTGACGTCCGTTCGCGAGACCGCCGAACGGCTCCACTACCCGCTCGAAGACCTCGCTCAGGAGGATGACCACCGCGGTGTCGTCGCTGTGCTCGTGAACACGATGCGCAACACGTGGATCTCCGATCTGGTTCGCTCGATCCGCATCGAGCTCGCCGCGACCGGCCGCCACGTCGTGGTTGTGCCGACTCGCCGGCGTATGCCCGAATACCCCGTCACGCTCGAGGAAGAAACGATCTCCTCGCTCACGGCGCTCGGGGTGGATGGCTTCATCATGGCCAGTGAGCTCCCCGAGCTCGACAAGGTCTTTGAGGCCATCGGCAACCGCCCCCTCGTCGCGATCGGTGGATCGAAAGAGCGCATCGGGAAGTCGGACACGGTCCGTATCGACGATGAAGCGGGCTTTGGTCTTCTCGTCGATCACCTTGTGAGTCTCGGCCACAAGGACATCGCTCACGTGGGTGGCGTGGGGTATGCCGTGGCGAAGGAGCGTGCGACCGCCTTCAAGGCCGCGATGAAGCGTCACGGACTCGAGGATCGTGCGCGCGTGGAGCCGGCGGACTTCAGCGAGCAGGTTGGGCAGACCGCCGGAGCGATGCTTCTGCGCGGCAGCCAGGTTCCCACCGCGATCACGTGCTCGAACGATGTGACCGCCGTCGGTGTGCTCTCGGCAGCAGCCGACGCCGGCTTCGATGTTCCCGCTCAGCTTGCCGTCACCGGCTATGGCAATACGTCGCTCGCGTCCTCGGGTATTGCGCAGGTGACCAGCATCGATCCGAACTCGCGCCGCATCGGGGCGCTTGGCGCGCAGATGCTCGTCGAGCGCATCGGCGGTTTCGAAGGGCCCGCACGCGACACCGCGGTTTCGCCGCACCTCATCGTGCGTCGTTCCTCGTCGGCAGGGCCGCGACCCGAGCAGCAGCGCCGCAAGCGCGTGACGATCGACTAAACATCACACGACTAACCGGAGAAAACCCTTCGAAACCCCTGAATGACGCAGGGCCCGCATTGATAGGCTGAATGCATGATCAATTCCTCGAACGACCGCTCCTCGAACGAACGCCGAGCGAGCACGACCTCGCGGTCGATTGGCGAACTCGTCGCCTCGATCAAGAACGAATTCACCTCCGTGATCGACCAGCAGGTCGCAATCGCGAAGAAGGAAATCACCGGGATCGCCGTCAAGGGCGGCGCCGTTGCGGCGCTTGCCGCGGTTCTCGTGTTCTTCCTCCTGAGCGCGTGGGTGATGTTCCTCTTCTTCTGCGCGTGGGGCCTTGTGGCACTCGGTCTGCCGGCATGGGCGTCGTTCCTCATCGTGTGTGGCGCGCTCGTGGTACTCGGCGCGATCCTCGGCCTCATCGCCTACCTGATCGTCAAGAAGATCACCGCGCCCGAAGTCACCATCGAGACCGCTAAGAGCGCCGTCGAATCCGTTCAGGGAAAGCGCCGCGCCAATAGCGTTGACTACGACGACGCTTTCGAAGAACTCTACGGTAAGCAGGTCAGCGCCGCGACGCCGCGCGAGATCTGACATTACGACCAACACGAAGCGAGGGGCGCCGCAAGCGCTCCTCGCTTTTTCGGTACCCACGAGAGGCTAGGCTTAAGACGTGACTCTACGACTGCATGACTCGAAGACCAGGACCGTTTCGGACTTCACCCCGCTCAAGGACGGTGAAGTCTCGCTCTACGTGTGTGGGCCGACTGTCCAGGACGGTCCCCACGTGGGGCATATCCGCACGTTCCTCGCGTTCGACGTGCTCGTGCGGTGGCTGCGCAGGAGCGGTTACCGCGTGACTTACGTGCGCAACGTGACTGACATCGACGATAAGATCCTCGCGCGCGCCGCCGAGGAAGGTGAGCCGTGGTGGAAGTGGTCGTACGCCAACGAACGAAAGTTTGGCGAGATCATGGACCGGCTCGGCGCCGTGCGCCCTGACTACGAGCCCCGCGCGACCGGTCACGTCACGGAGATGATTGACTTCATGCAGCGGCTCATCGAGCGCGGCCACGCCTATGCTGACGGGGAAGGAAGCGTCTACTTTGACGTATCCTCCCTGCCCGAATACGGCTCGCTCACGAACCAGTCCATCGAGAACATGGTTGACGATGCGGAAGCCGCCTCCAACCTCAAGCAGGACCCTCGAGACTTCGCCCTGTGGAAGAAAGCAAAGGACGGCGAACCCACGACAGCGAAGTGGTCAACCCCGTTCGGCGAAGGGCGGCCCGGCTGGCACCTTGAGTGCTCGGCGATGGCGAAAAAATACGTGGGGGAGAGCTTCGACATTCACGGTGGCGGCCTTGATCTTCGCTTCCCGCACCATGAAAACGAGCAAGCCCAAAGCTACGGAGCTGGCTACGGCTTTGCGCAGCACTGGATGCATTCGGGGATGCTGACGGTCGACGGGATGAAAATGGGCAAGAGCCTCGGCAACTTCATCACGGCCGAAGACGTCCTCGCCAAGCACTCGGCAGCAGCCGTGCGCCTCGCGATCGTTGGCTCCCACTACCGCACCAACGTGGAGTTCAACGAGACCACCCTCGCGGAAGCCGAGACCGTGCTCTCGCGCCTCGAGGGCACCCTCACGCGCGCACTCGAAGCAGTCAGCCAGCAAGGCGCGAGCGAAGCCCTGCGCGAGGTAGGCGAGAGCGAGCTTCCCGCGCGCTTCGTTGACGCGATGAATGACGACCTTTCCGTCGCCGAAGCTCTCGCCGTGATCCACGAGCGCCAGGGCGAACTGAACTCGCTTCTTGCCGAGCACACGAGCGACGCCCACGAGATTGCGCGCCGCGTAGGCGAGCTTCGCGACATGCTCGATGTTCTGGGACTCGACCTCGCGGGGCCCCAGTGGGCCGACGAATCAAGCGCCACCAATGCCGAACACGACGCCCTCGATGCGCTCATTAGAGCCCAACTCGAGGAGCGCGCCGAGGCACGTGCCAACAAAGACTGGGCGAGCGCCGACGCGATCCGAGATCGCTTCGCTGCCGCCGGCATTCGCATCGAAGACTCCGCGGGCTCCTCCCGCTGGAGCCTCACGAACTAGGAGAGACCATGGCAGGACACAAGAGCTCCCGCAAGGGCCCGAAGGTCGGATCCGGCGGCGTGCGCCGCCGCCGCCTCGAAGGGCGCGGCCCCACCCCGAAGGCGGAGGATCGCCCGCATCACAAGGCCTACAGGGGAACGCACGACACCGTCGGAAAATCCGGTGCCAAATCCGGCAAGCGCCGCCCACCGCGCAAGTCCCCTAAGGACACTGCAAACCGCCCCACGGTGATCGCGGGACGCAACTCCGTTCTCGAGGCGCTCCAAGAAGGCGTGGAGGCACTCTCGCTCACTCTTGCCATCCGGCTTGATGCAGACGAGCGCGTACGCGAGATCATGCGCCTTGCCCATCAAAAGGGCCTTCAGCTGCACGAAGCCACACGGGCCGAACTCGACCGACTCACCGACGATGCTATTCACCAGGGCGTCGCTCTCACCCTCCCGCCCTACGAGTACGCGAATCCCGCGGATCTCCTCGAGATCGCCGCGAATAATTTCGATACCCCGCTTCTCATCGCACTCGATGGCATCACCGACCCACGCAATCTCGGGGCGATACTCCGTAGCGCGGGCGCGTTCGGCGCCCACGGTGTGATCATTCCCGAGCGTCGAAGCGTCGGCATGACCGCGAGCGTCTACAAGGTTGCTGCGGGCGCCGCGACGCGCGTGAAGGTCGCCCAGGTGACGAACCTCAACCGCGCGATCGACTCGCTCAAGAAACAGGGTGTCTTTGTCGTTGGTCTCGATGCCGATGGTGAACTCGAGCCGCGGGATATGGACCTCGCAACGTCCCCGATCATGCTCGTCATCGGTGCCGAAGGCAAGGGAATTTCACGACTCACGCGCGAGAAATGCGATGCGATTGTGTCGATCCCGATGGCGGCCGCGACCGAATCGCTCAACGCCTCTGTAGCCGCCTCGATCGTGCTGTACGAGATTGCAGGCACGCGCGCTCGCACGGGCCGAGCCTAACGTCAGCGGGGTCTAGAACTCCGTGTCCGTCACAATCGGAATCGCCGAGGTCTCCGACGTGATGAGGGCGCGTTCGTCTTGGCGATAGGTAAGGACGTTCAGGATGTAGTCCTGGACGGCCTTATCCCACGTCACATCCTTGCCGAGGCGCTGCGACATGAACCACTTGTGTTCGAGAAGCTCGTGGTAGAACTCGGGAGCCGGGAGCTTCTTGCGCATCGAGCGCGGGATCGCCCGCACGACCGGCTCATACTGCTCCTGAAGCCACTCGTGGGCGACGAACTCTTCTTCCTCACCCTGCTGATTCGTGAGAACCCGGTACTGGTCGAGGTCGTTAAGGAGTCGGCGCGCCTGGTTTTCTTGAGCGTCGATTCCCGTAAGGCGCATGAGCCGCCTTCTGTGGTGCCCGGCATCCACAACTTTCGGCTGCACCGACACGGTCGTGCCGTCGAGATCGGTTGTCATGTCGAGCTCGTCGACGTCGAAACCGAGCTCGTTAAGTTTCTCGATACGGGCGCTCACGCGCCAGCGTTCATTCGCGCTGAATGTTTCGCGGCCAGTGAGCGCATCCCACAGCTCGGTGTACCGCTCGAGAAGGAGATCACCGATGGCAATGGGATCAACGTTGTCAGGCAGCTGCTCTGCAGCCTGGAGATCGAGCATTTCGCCCACGATATTGGTGCGCGCAATGTCGAGATCGTATTCGCGCTGGCCCGTCGTCAGCTGGCTTTCGAGTTGACCCGTTTCGACGTCAACGATGTAGGCGGCGAACGCGCCCGCATCGCGCTTAAAGAGGGTGTTGGAAAGCGAGACGTCACCCCAGTAGAAGCCGACGAGGTGGAGGCGGACGAGCAGCACGGCAAGCGCGTCAAGAAGCTTGCGTGCCGTGTCTTCGCTGTTGAGCTGGGAGAACACCGCCCGGTAGGGGAGGGAGTACTGAAGGTGCCTCGTGATCAGGATGGCGTCGAGGTCGCGGCCGTCCTCGGCCGATTCGCGCCCGCTCACAACCGCAAACGGTTCAACGGCGGGGATTCCGAGTTTTCCGAGCAGACGCAAGGTCGTGAATTCGGCGCGCGCGAGGTTTTCGTTGATTTCCTTGAGAGCGAGAACTCGCCCGCTTACACGGGCAAAACGGACGACGTGTCGCGAGATGCCGCGGGGGAGCGATGCGAGGAGCGAATCGGGCCAGTCGGCAAGGGGGAGGCTCCACGGCAGATCGAGGAGTGCCTCGTCCGCTCGCGCTGCGGAGATCTCGATGGGTGCCATGCCTTCTATTCTCTCCTACTCGCGGGCTATGTATGCAAAGAAGGCACGCGATTCGCGTGCCTTCTTTGTGAATGTTTCCTCGTTTGAGGAGTGAGGCGATTAGTCGCCGAGACGGTTGCCCGACTTCAGGTCGAACAGGTGCACGTGGTCAGCCTTCGGCTGGAAGTGCACGGTCTCACCCTTCTGCGGAGGACGGCGGCCGTCGACGCGCGCGATGATCGGCTTGTCCGTTTCGCCCGCGCCAGCGAGGCGGCCGTACACGTAGGCGTCAGCGCCGAGCACCTCGACCATGTCGACCTCGACGGGGAGGCCGTCCGCGGCGAGCTCGAGATCCTCGGGGCGCACACCGACGGTGACGGCCTTCTCATTCGACTCCGAGAGGGTCGAGCGATCCACGAGGATCACGGAGCCGCCGAAGGCGACGCCCTGGTCGGTGAGGGGCTGCTCGATGAGGTTCATGGCGGGCGAGCCAATGAAGCCCGCAACGAACACGTTGTTCGGGTGATCGTACATGCGCTGCGGCGAGTCGATCTGCTGGAGCACGCCACCGGCGAGAACGGCGACGCGATCGCCCATCGTCATAGCTTCGGTCTGATCGTGGGTCACGTAGACGGTCGTGACGCCCAGGCGACGCTGGAGCGACGCGATCTGAGTACGGGTCGAGACGCGGAGCTTCGCGTCAAGGTTCGAGAGCGGCTCGTCCATGAGGAACACCTGGGGCGAGCGCACGATTGCGCGGCCCATGGCGACACGCTGGCGCTGACCACCCGAGAGAGCCTTGGGCTTACGGTCGAGGTACTGCTCGAGGTCGAGGATCTTTGCGGCCTCTTCAACGCGCTTGCGGATCTCATCCTTCGGCGTGCCCGCGATCTTGAGTGCGAAGCCCATGTTGTCGGCAACCGACATGTGGGGGTAAAGGGCGTAGTTCTGGAAGACCATCGCGATGTCGCGGTCCTTGGGCGGCACGTTCGTGACGTCGCGGTCGCCGATGAAGATGCGGCCTGCATCGATCTCTTCGAGACCGGCGAGCATGCGCAGCGAGGTGGACTTACCGCAGCCCGAGGGTCCAACGAGGACGAGGAATTCGCCGTCTTCGATCTCGATGTTGAGGTCGTCAACCGCGGGCTTGTCGCTGCCCGGGTAGATACGGCTTGCGTGGTCGTAAATAACCTTTGCCATGGGTATTCCCTTCACCGGCAGGTACGTGCCGGACGATCCGTTGTGAAGTACAGTCAGCGGTCTTTGCTGACGTATGGACAACAATACCCCACTGTGGCGCCGACCATATGGGACGCGCCGAGGGGTGTTCCCGACCTTCCGCACGCGCGGGGCCGTAGTGTTGTCGGGGGAGTCCGACGCTTGCCGCCACCCGGAGTTCCTTCTGCTTTCGCTGCGGACAGGAGCGTGGAAGAAAAGACGCGGCCCGGCCCTTCGAGGCGATGACGATAGACGACGAAAGGCGGCGATGGCATGACGAGCCTCGCGCAACTGATTGAGAAAACCCTTGCAAAGAGGCCGAGCGAAAACGCTCCGCTCCGGATCGTGCAGGCGGGGCATCCGGCACTTCGCGCCAAGTCAAAGGATGCCGCCGGCTCGCTCGATCCGGAGCTCCTTGCGCAATTCATTGACGCGCTCGTCGTGACGATGCACGATGCTCCCGGCGTCGGGGTCGCTGCCCCGCAAGTGGGGGTCCCGATTCGCGTCGTTGTCATGGAGGATGTCGTTCGCGAAGAGGGGGAGGAGCGCGACGCCGATGACGAGCTCTACGACCGTGACAATCTTCCCCTCATGGCAGTCATCAACCCGCGCTACGAAGAGATTGACGGCGAGAGCATCGTGACGTTTGGGTGGGAGGGTTGCCTTAGCGTCGACGGCTGGCGCTCGCTCGTGCCGCGTCCAAAGAGCGTACGCGTGCGCGGTACGGCAATCGTCGCCGGCGGTGAGGTTCGTGAACTCGACGAGGTCTGGACCGGCTGGCGCGCACGAATTTTCCAGCACGAGAGTGATCATCTCGATGGCATTTTGTGTCATGACCGCGGTGTTGAACGTTCGTTTGTGCAGGATTCCTACCTGCATCGATACACCGAACTTTCAGACGCGGTTCGCTACCTTGGTCTGCGCGGTGACGTGGCCAAACTTGAGCCCGGCACCGTTGATCTTCACCGCACGCGGGCGTAAAAGAGCCCGGATGCGCCGATAGCGTCCACGATAAGGAGAGCAATGGCCTCGAAGGACCTGCGCACGTCTAAGAAATCGAGCGGGAAGGGACAGGGCGAAGAATCGCTCATCGATGACAAACAATTCGAACTGATCGATAAGGCTCTGGCGCTTCAGGGGCCGATTGCCCGCAAGTACGTCGATTCTCTTCGCCGCAAGAACCCCACGTGGAGCGATGAGCAGATCATCGCTCGGCTCGAGGGGCACTTTACGAAGCTGGCCGTTGCCACGGGCGTCGGCATTGGCGGCGTAGCCGCACTTCCCGCGGTGGGTACCGCCACAGCGGTCGCCCTCACCGCGGGCGAGGGCTTCGCCTTTGCCGAAGCATGCGCCTTTTTGACGCTCGGCACCGCGCACGTGCACGGTGTCGATATGAGTGATCCGACGGTGCGCCGCACGGTTATTCTCGCCATTCTCGGCGGTGAGCGTGGCGCCGCGATCGTCACAAAGGCCCTCGGCAAGAGCGGCCTGCAGTGGTCGACGGTGCTCGATGGCATGGCACCTCCATTTGTCGCAGATGCGGTGAACACGCAAGTCAATCGCTGGATTCGGCGTACGGTGACGCGTCGCTTCACGGGGCTGTGGGCCGGGCGCCTCATCCCGTTTGGTATCGGTGCAGTGATTGGTGGTCTCGGGAACAAGGCACTTACCAAGACAGTGATCGAAGCCGCCCGAGAGGTTTTTAGCCACGTGGATGATCCGGTCCCTTCGACGCTTGCCGAGAAGACCGAAGGTCTCGACGACTAGCGAAAACGTCGCTTTCGAAATAATGAGGGCGCTCCCGATAAGACGGGAGCGCCCTCATTATTGGGGGATACGGACTAGATGTCCTGGGTGAACTCGTTTTCGTGTTCCGTGCCCTTCGCGCGGCGGTAGGAGGCGCGGATTTCCTCTTCCGCGTCATCCCGGCCTTCCCAGTGAGCACCTTCCACGCTCTTGCCGGGCTCAAGATCCTTGTAGACCTCGAAGAAGTGCTGGATCTCGAGTCGGTGGAACTCCGAAATGTCGGTGAGCTCCTGCCGACGGATCTGGCGCTTGTCGCCAACGGGGACCGCGACGATCTTGTCGTCGCCGCCCGACTCGTCACGCATGCGGAACATTCCCAGTGCGCGGCAGCGAATCAGGCAGCCGGGGAACGTCGCCTCTTCGAGAAGGACGAGGACGTCGAGCGGGTCGCCGTCCTCACCGAGCGTGCCCTCAATGAAGCCGTAATCATCGGGGTATCGGGTTGCTGTAAAGAGCATGCGATCGAGCCGGATGCGACCATTGTGATGGTCGACCTCGTATTTGTTGCGATTCCCCTTCGGGATCTCGATCGTGACGTCGAATTCCACGTGTGTGACTCCATTGCCTAAGGTGTTCTATGTGACCGAGGGGCGTGCCCTCTGCGTGTAACAATAGCGAAGTTCAGCGCTCGCAGGCGCTCGATTGTGCCGCGAGTGGTTCATGCGCGCGTAAACTTTGCACGAAGTCACAGACACGCAGGGCGCGTGGCGCGTTTTCCTGAGGCGAGAAGGAGTGGGCAGTAATGGCGAATTCGAAGGCAGTGGAGGTTCTCGCTGCTGCCCTCGCCCTCGCGCTGCCATTGTCCTTTTATACGTTTGGCGACCTCGTCGATGCTTTTCCGGGCGTGCTTACCGTGCGCACGCAGAAGAACGCCGTGGTCGAAGGTGTTCCTGCCGAAGGTGAATCGTGGGAGCGCACGGATGACGAGCGTCCGTACGATGCAGTATCGCCGGCAGCGAGCGTGAGCGCAGATCAGATTAACGCCGCGATAGCAGCCCTTCCACGGCTCAAGGCGTTCTCGGGCAAGGTTTCTTATGCGGTCGTGGACGCGTCGACCGGCGACATCATCGCCGAGCACGGATCAGGCGTGCAGCTCACCCCCGCCTCGACCATGAAGCTTCTGTCCGCGCTTGCCGCTGCGAAGGCTATTGGTCCGGATACAACGTTTACGACGCGAGCCGTGCTCGACGGAGAGCGTCTCGTGCTCGTCGGTGGTGGCGACAACCTCCTCACCGTGCAAGCGAAGGAGACAAAAGAGGGCGTCGAACGAGCCTCGCTTGCTTCGCTCGCCGATCAGAGCGCAGCAAAGCTCAAAGAGGAAGGGCGCACTAAAGTCCAGCTCGTTTTCGACGACTCGCTGTTCGGCAACGATCCGGTCAATCCGGCGTGGGGCGATAACGGCCCGGCCGGTGGGTGGGTTGCTCCAATTACCCCGCTCGGCGTGGATGGTGGCCGCGCCGACGGCACGCCCTACGGCCCGAAAGTCGAGGATCCATCCCTCGAAGCGGCGAAAGCATTCGCGCAGCTCTTGAACGAGCGCGGTATCACGGTAGAGGCGGTGCCTACTCGCGCTTCCGCTCCCGAGGGGGCGCGCGAGATCGGTGCCGTGCACTCCGCGCCGCTACGCGACTTAATCGAGCACACGCTCCTGTATTCCGATAACTCGCTCGCAGAAACGCTCGCGCGACTTTCCGCGGTGCACACGGGACATCCCGGAACGGTTGCTGGGGCGCGAGAGGCGGTCAAAGCCGAGCTCGACGAGGTCGCTCGGGAAGGCGGCTTCACCACCGAGGGGCTCGTGATTGCTGATAATTCGGGCCTCTCGAAGGACAACCGAATCTCACCGTTGCTTCTTGCGCAGCTCACGGCGTGGGCGTCGGGGGAGGCGCCCACTGCGATCAAGGATACTTTCGCGCTTGTCCCAATCGGTGGCCTTACAGGGACTCTCACGAAACGCTTTGGCGAAGATGGTGCGGAGCAAGCGCGCGGAATCGTGCGCGGGAAGACGGGCACCCTCTCGGGGACCTCGACCCTTGCAGGCACGATGGTGCTGGCTGACGGCCGTGTGGTTGGCTACGCGATTTTCGCCTACGATTCAACCTCGGCAGGGTACGGGGAAGCGCGAGCAGTCGTGGACTATGTGGCGAGCGCTATTGTCGCCGCGGGAGGTCCGACGCCTGCCGGCCTCTATGACTCCTCTGCTTCGGCTGAAGGCGGCGGAGCGCCCGAGGGGGACGGGCAGTGAGCGGCCCGCCCGAACCAGTTGCCCGTGCTCGCGTAGCGGTGAAAGCCGCCCTCGCCTCCCGGCTCGAGGAATGCGCCGACCGCTCCGACGGGGCTGGCCTTCTACCGCGCGTTCTCGTGGGGGTGAGCGGCGGCGCAGATTCGCTTGCCCTCGCCGCGACGACCCAGTGGGTCGCGTCACGGCTCGGACTCGAAGTCGAAGCTGTGCTCATCGACCACGGCCTATCAGAGCACTCCGCCTCGGTGTCTGAGCGGGCGGCGCTCCAGTGCGAGCGGCTCGGGCTTGCACGCTGCCACATTCGCCGGATCCACGTCGATACCGCCGGAGAAGGCGGGCTTGAGAACGCGGCGAGGGTCGCCCGCCACGAAGCCTTCGAGGCAGCCCTCGAGGAGCGCCACGCGCTCGGACTTCTCCTCGGGCACACCCTCGACGATCAAGCTGAGCAGGTGCTGCTCGGGCTCGCACGCGGAGCGGGGGCGCGCTCCCTCGCGGGGATTCCCCGCCAGCGGGGAGCACTCCTTCGCCCTTTCCTCGGGACGGGAAGGGACGAGAAGACGGGGCTGTGGCGGCGTGATACCCGGGCCGTGTGCGACGCCCTCGATCTCGACGTGTGGGACGATCCCATGAACGACGACGAGAAATACTTGCGGGTCGCGGCCCGTACGCGCGCCTTGCCGATGCTCGCCGAGATTCTCGGCGAGCAGGTGGCCGCGAACCTCGTGCGGACCGCCGACCTTCTGCGAGACGATGCCGACTACCTCGACAAAGAGGCGGAAGAGGCCTATGCGGGCCTGCGTCGGAACCCCCCGAGTGCCACCCCCGGACTACTCGCGCTTGACGCTTATTCCCTGGCCCCGCTTGACCGAGCCCTGCGCACGCGCGTGCTGAAGCGCGCCATCGCCCATGCGAGCGCGCGTTCGGGCTCGAGTTCCGGGAAGTCGCTCCTTCGGCGTCAGATCCTTCACGTTGACTCCCTCATTTCCGCCTATCGAGGCCAGGGTCCCATCCCCCTTCCGGGTAAGATCGAAGCGGTACGCGACGAAGGACTCATCGTTTTCCGGGCCCGAGACAGTCGCGTGCGCGATACATCAGGCTGAGGCCCCGTGACCTCGATAACGCGACGCACCGGGAAGGACCCCCATGACCATGGATGAGGACGTCGAGCGCATCCTGCTCGACGAGCAGGCGATCCGCGAGCGGATCAGCGAACTCGCCGCAGAGATTGATCGCGACTACAAAGATGAGGCCCCGATTCTCGTTGGCGTGCTCAAGGGTGCAGTCATGGTCGTGGCGGATCTCGCGCGCGCCATCACGCTTGACGTGGACATGGATTGGATGGCCGTGAGTTCTTACGGCAGCGGCACGAAATCTTCGGGTGTCGTGCGTATTCTCAAGGACCTGAGCGCTGATATCACCGATCGCCATGTGCTCATCGTCGAGGACATCATCGACTCCGGCCTGACCCTGAGCTGGCTTCGCACCAACCTCCGCTCGCGCGGGCCAAAGAGCGTCGAAATCTGCACCCTCCTGCGCAAGCCGGAGGCGGTCAAGGTCGATATCGACGTGAAATACGTGGGTTTCGACATCCCGAACGAGTTCGTGATCGGTTACGGCCTCGACTATGCCGAGAAGTACCGCAACCTTCCCTACATTGGGATTCTCAAGCCAAGCGTCTACGCCGATTGAGAACATTGGGGCTTCTGACAGCCCCTGTCCAGCGATTCGGGGTAGATTCGCGCTCATTCACCATACGCGCGCGGGGCGTTTGCTCCGCCCTCAAGAGAACGTAAGAATTAGCACCTCACATGGCAGAAAAAAAGAAATCCCCCGCCCGTAATCTGTGGCTGTGGAGCCTCGCGACTCTCGCGATCGTTCTTCTCGCGCTGAGCTTTTTTGGACGCGGCGGTTTCCAAGACATCGACACCGAGCAGGGGCTTGAGCTCCTCAAAGGCAACACCGTTGAGCAAGCCGAAATCATCGACGGCAATCAACAGCGCGTCAACCTCGTGTTGACGAAAGACTTTGAGGACAAGGGGAAGCGGGTCGCGTTTTCGTACGTCACCGCCCGCGGCGATGATGTCGTCAAGGCCGTGAGCGAAGCGAAGCCGGCGAAAGGCTACACGGATAAGATCGCAACACCGTCGTGGTGGAGCCAGCTCCTGCTCACTTTCTTCCCCCTCCTCGTGATCCTTGGCCTCTTCTGGTTCTGGATGATGAACGCCCAGGGTGGCGGGCGCGCCATGCAGTTTGGCAAGTCGAAGGCGAAGCTCTTCAACAAGGACATGCCGAAAGTGACGTTCGCGGATGTTGCGGGTGCTGAGGAAGCGGTCGAGGAGCTCGATGAGATCAAGCAGTTCCTCGTGAGCCCCGAGCGCTATCACGCCGTAGGCGCGAAGATTCCGAAGGGCGTCCTCCTCTACGGCCCTCCGGGCACGGGTAAGACCCTCCTCGCGAAGGCCGTTGCCGGTGAGGCAGGGGTCCCGTTCTACTCCATTTCGGGCTCCGACTTCGTGGAGATGTTCGTGGGCGTTGGTGCGAGCCGCGTGCGCGATTTGTTCAATACGGCGAAGGAAAACGCGCCGGCGATCATCTTCATCGACGAGATCGACGCCGTGGGGCGCCACCGTGGAGCCGGCATGGGCGGCGGCCACGACGAGCGCGAGCAGACCCTCAACCAGATGCTCGTCGAGATGGACGGTTTCGAGGAGCATCAAAACGTCATCCTCATCGCCGCGACCAACCGCGTCGACATCCTCGATCCGGCGCTTCTTCGCCCGGGTCGTTTCGACCGCCAGATTGCGGTGGAAACTCCGGACCTCAAGGGGCGACGCAAGATCCTCGAGGTGCATGCGAAAGGCAAGCCTCTCGCTGCCGACGTCGATCTCGATAACATCGCGCGCCGTTCGATCGGCATGAGCGGTGCCGATCTCGCCAACGTTCTCAATGAGGCTGCGCTTCTCACGGCTCGTTCGGGCAATCAGATTATTGACATGCGTGCACTCGATGAGGCGATCGACCGAGTTTCGATGGGCCCGCAGCGCTACTCGAAAGTCATGACCGAGCGCGAGCGCCAGATGACGGCCTACCACGAGGGTGGACACGCACTCGTCGCCGCGGCACTCAACAACTCGGCTCCCGTCACGAAGGTGACGATCCTGCCGCGCGGTCGCGCGGGCGGGTACACGATGGTGGTGCCGACGGCCGACCGCAACTATCAAAGCCGCAATGAGCTTCTCGACCGTCTCGCCTACGCGATGGGTGGCTACGCAGTTGAAGAGGGTATCTTCCACGATGTCACGACCGGCCCGAGCTCCGATCTCAAGAATGCGACGGGCATCGCCCGCGCGATGGTCACTGAACTCGGTATGAGCGGTGTTGTGGGCCAGGTGGCCCTGAGCAAGGGACAGGACGAGGTCTTCGTAGGCATGCAGCAGGGCCAGGGTCCCGGCTACAGCGAGGACACGGCTCGCCTTATTGATGAAGAGATTCGCCGCTTGCTCGACAACGCGCTCGATGAAGCGTGGAGCGTCATCAAGACCAACCGCCCCGTGCTCGATCATCTCGTCGAGGAACTCCTGGAGAAGGAGACTCTCGGCGAGAAGGAACTCGCGGAGATTTTCAAAGACGTCACGAAGCGCCCGCCGCGCGAGGTGTGGCAGTCGAGCGAGGACCGCCCCGTGTTTACCGAGCCCCTCGCGGGTAGCGACCGCCCCGGCACGATCGGTAGCAGCGTTCCTGATGGCACCGAGAACCAGCAGGCTGGCGAGGAACTCGGCGGCACCCCGCCCGAGCTTCCGCAGCCGGGTGATGGTTCACCGCACATCCCCGGTGCCGAGTAGCGCGCTCCTTACGTCCCTCGCGAGCCGGGCTCGCGTGAAGAAAGAAGGATTCATGACTGAGAACCACAATGCCGTGGAGAACATCGATCGCGAAAGGATTGAGCGCGCCGTGCGCGAGATCCTCGAAGCGGTTGGTGAGGATCCAAGCCGCGACGGGCTTGTGGATACGCCTAGTCGCGTCGCCCGTATGTACGCGGAGGTTTTTCGCGGCCTCCACGAGGATCCCCGCGTCCACATGCAGACGAAGTTTGAGGTCGAGCACCGCGAGCTCGTTCTTGTCCGCGATATTCGCTTCTACTCCATGTGCGAGCACCACCTCGTGCCGTTCTTCGGCCGCGCCCACGTGGGGTACGTTCCCGGCAAGGATGGAACTGTTGCGGGGCTGTCCAAGTTCGCAAGGCTCGTCGAAGGGTACGCGGCGCGGCCCCAGGTGCAGGAGCGGCTCACCAGCCAGATCGCCGATGCGATCCACGAGGAGCTCCAGGCACACGGCACGATTGTCGTTCTTCAGGCCGAGCACCTGTGCATGGCGATGCGTGGCGTGAAGTCTCCGAATGCGGAGACCGTGACGAGTGCCGTGCGCGGCTCCCTGCAATCGAACGCGGCCACGCGTTCGGAGGCGATGAGCCTCATTCTCACGGGCCTGCACCACTGAAATATGCGACACCGCCCCACCGAGGCGAGAAAGGTCATCTCATGAGCGCGACGCGCCCGGTTCTGGACTTCTCTAGCGCCCCCGCGTGGCGGCGTGTGGAGGGCCTGCCCTCTTCGCTCACGTGCGAGCGGACGCTCGTCATGGGGGTGCTCAACGTGACCCCGGATTCGTTTTCCGACGGTGGCCGGCACAACGAGCACGAGGATGCGATCGCACATGCCGAGCGCCTGGTGAGCGAGGGCGCCGACATCATCGATGTCGGGGGTGAATCGACGCGTCCGGGCGGAAGCCGCGTGAGTGAAGAAGAGGAGCTTCGCCGCACGGTGCGCGTTGTTGAGGCCCTTGCACAGCGCGGCATGTGCGTGAGTATCGATACGATGCGTGCCTCGGTCGCGCGTGCCGCGGTCGACGCCGGTGCGCTCATCGTCAACGACGTGTCGGCTGGACTCGCTGATCCCGCCATGTTCTCCACGGTCGCCGGCCTCACCACCCATCTCGGTACCGCCCCCGTCTATATCGCGATGCATTGGCGCGGTCACTCCGCGGAGGCAATGTCACGCACGGGCTACGAGGCTATCGGCACAGACGTCGCGCGTGAATTAGGCGAGCAAATCGACAAGGCGGTGAGCGCGGGCATTGCCCGTGACAGTATCGTCGCCGATCCCGGCTTCGGGTTTTCCAAGACCGGCGAGGACAACTGGGATCTCTATGACCAGATCGGTGACGTCGAGGCGCTCGAGCTCCCACTCCTCATCGGGGTGAGCCGCAAGCGCTTCGTGAGCGCTCTCGATGTTGATCGGGACGCCGGCACGGCGGCGTTGAGTGGCCTCGCGCAGCTTCGCCGCTCGTGGGCGGTGCGCGTCCACGATGTCGCCTCGAGCGTCGCGAATATCCGCGTCATGCAGCGCTTGATGGCGGGGCCCGAGGGGCGCGATATGGGGCTCGGCTCAGGCTTCGCGGACCGCAACTATGAAAGCGGTGCTCGAGCATGACGTGGAATGATATTGCCTTTTCTGTACCCGCGCCGCTATCCCACGTCGCGGTTGACGGCGTGCGCGTGCACGGCAAGCACGGCGTTTTCGAGAGTGAAAAAACGCAGGGGCACGACTTTCTCGTTGATGTCGATATGCGGGTGGACACGCGCTCGGCGGGGCGGGATGACGCGCTCGAGCGCAGCGTGAGCTACGCGGACGCCGCGGCCATCGTCGAGGAGGTCGTCGCGGGGCGAAGCGTCGACCTGATCGAAACTCTCGCCGAGCGCATCTCTCAGTGCGTACTTGAGCGGCATGTCCTCGTGCGCGAAGTGAGCGTGAGCGTCCACAAGCCCACCGCGCCCATTCCGCAGCCTTTCACCGACGCACACGTTCGTCTCACGAGGCGCGCGGCACCCGTGAGCGCTTTCATCGCGCTCGGCTCAAATCTTGGCGATAGCGAGGATTTCCTCGCCGGTGCTCTCGCGGCACTTGCGCGGATCCCCGAGACCCGTCTCATCGCCGCGAGCCGCGTTTTCGAAACCGACCCCGTAAGCGATATTGATCAGGACGCGTACCTCAACGCCGCCGCGCACCTTGAGACGTCGCTTAGTCCGTGGCAGCTTCTCGACTCACTTCACGAGATCGAGAATGCTGCAAGGCGCACCCGCACCCTTCGATGGGGGCCGCGCACCCTCGACCTCGACCTCATTTCCTGGGGACAGCTCACGTGCGACGATGAGCGACTCACGCTTCCGCATCCGCGAGCTCACGAACGCGCCTTTGTTCTCGCGCCGATGCTTGACATCAACCCCGAGTGGAGCTTCCCCGATGGCCGGCAAGCGTCGGACCTCGTGAAGGTCGCCCCTGACCGTGCGGGGCTGCGCCCCGGTCCCCGCGTTGCAGGTTTCGCAAGCGAGGCTCGCCCACGCAAGGGTGTGAGATGACAAAAACTCCTGCGCTCCGACTTGTAGGAATTGCCCTCGTGGCAGGCCTTGCGGGCCACGGGCTGTCTCTCGCGTTCGCCTCACGAGGTGCCCCGGTCCCCGTTGCCGGCATCATGCCGGGAATTGTGTTCCTGGTTCTTTCCGCCGTCGTTCTTGCCCTTGGGCTCCGCGTGAAGAGATATCTCGACGAATCCCGTGAGCGAGCGCGAACTCACCCGCTCACGCCGCGCAAGCACCAGCTTGACATGGTTGTTGCCTACCGAATTCTCATCGCCGCGCGTGCCGCGGCCTATACGGGAGCAATTGGTGCAGGCTTTTACGCGGGTATGTGCGCGTTTCTCGCGACATCCGGGGGCGGGACGCTTTCCGGCGCGATTCTTCCACTCGGATTCGACGCGCTCTGCGCGCTCATCCTCGCGGTGATCGGGCTTATCGTAGAACGGTGGGGGACTCTGCCGCCTACTGACTCCGGATCTGTGGGGCGCGCGGGTGAGAGCGCAGGCTCCCTTTGAAGCCCCCGCAGTCGCTGTGTTAGAAAGATTCTCATGAGTAACTCAGTAGTCCCGATGCCGACCCTCGAGGCGGCCGACATCGAGCGCAGGATGCTCGACGAGCCCTTTTCCGCGACCGATCCGCGTACGGCGCGCGTGTCGCCGAAGCTCGTGAAGGCGCGCTTTCTCGGCAACCTCGCGTGGTGGACGATATTTCTTCTCGCGTGCATCGCGCTTCACGTTGTCACGGCCGTATTTTCGTGGCCGTGGTGGGTCCACCTGTGCGCGATTCCCGTCTATGTCCTCGTTGCACAATCGATTCTTTTCACTCCTCGGCGTGCCCGCGCACTTGGTTATCTCACGCGTGAGAACGACATTGTGTTCCGCCAAGGAATTCTTTTTCGCTACGTGACAATCGTTCCCTACGGGCGCATTCAGAACATTAACATCAACGAGGGCCCGATCGAGCGCGCGTTTGGGCTTTCGACGATTTCGCTCGACACCGCAGGGGGTTCGCTCTCCGACGTTTCGATCCCGGGGCTAGAACGCACAGAGGCCGAGCGGATACGCGATCTCGTGACCCGCGAAGCCCACGAAAAGATGGCGGCGCTATGACCGAGCAATCCGGGACACTCGAAACCGAACCGCACGAGTCGGCTTATTCGAGATTCCACCCTCTCACGCCGCTCGTCATGGGCTGGAAATTCGTCACGGCGATCGTGGCGATCGTCGGTTTTCAAAACTACGAGGTCATCGAAGACCTCGTGAAACACGGGGTCGTGAGCACCGATAATTTTCTGTTCATCGGGCTCGGCGCCCTTGGCATCATCCTCGTGGCGATTGTTACCGGCGCGCTCCCGTGGTGGATCACGACGTATGCGGTGACGGAACACGGCGTTTTCGTGCGTGAAAAATTCTTGAGCACGAAACGCAGAATTGCCCCGCGTGAGCGCATCGACTCGGTATCTGTTGAACGGCCTTTCATGGCGCGGCTTGTGGGGCTCTCCAAGGTGCGCATCGAGCTTGCAGGCGCGGGCGAGTCCCACGTGGACCTTCAGTACCTTGGCAGGGCGAAGGCCGAAGAAATTCACTCGACGATACTCGAGCTCGCCCGCGGGGATGTGCCGCCTCATGGGCGTGTGGCGGCGAACCCCGCACCCGGTGAGACCGCGCCTGAGGCTTCCGAAAACGCGGTGCCAGGCGAAGTGGACGAAGGCGCACCGAGCATCGTAGAACGCGCCGAGTCTATTGCCTATGACTCGGATTCCGACGGCGAACTGCTGGCGCGGATCCCCACCTCGCGGATCCTGCACTCGCTCGTGCTTGACGTTGGACTCATGATCGGCATGGTCTTCACGATCATCATGACGGCCATCTGGCTCGTCACATCATTCGCGAGTGGCGAGTTCACATTTTCGGCAGCGTCGCTCTTTGCGCTTGTTCCCGCTCTTCTGGCGGGCCCGCGCATGATTTTCTCGCGTCTGGAATCTAGCTGGGGCTTCACGTCTCGTGCGACCTCGACGGGGCTACGCGCGCGCAGCGGTCTTCTTAATTCGAGAAGCGACAACCTTACGGCCTCGAAGCTTCAATTGGTCGAGCTCACGCAACCGGTCTTGTGGCGCTCTCACGGGTGGTTCGATGTTTCGGTGACGACCGCCGGTATGGATGACCTGGAATCAGATACGGATGCCTCGGGAAGGATCCTTCCCGTAGGAACGGTCGAGGATCTGCAGGTCACCCTCGGGCACCTCATGCCCCCGACCGGTGATCTCGTTGCGCATCCAGCGATGCACGACGGTGCGCGCGGTGCAAGCCCCGCAGTTCTTGGCGCAACCGACACCGCTCTCGTGCAAGGGTACATGTCGGCGCCTCAAGCCGAACTTCCGGGGACGCGACCGTTCCACTGGACGAGCCCCGTCTCGCGCCGCACCGACGTGTACGCTCTTAGTCGCCACGCACTTTTCGCTCGCACAGGGTGGCTGAAGCGCGCGCTCACGATCATTCCGCGCGACCGCATCCAGGGCGTTGAGCTTTCGCGAGGTCCGATCGCGCGCCGCATCGGCAAGGCTGATCTCCAGGTCGAATACGCGGGCGGGACTTTCTATCTGAGCGACATCCCTGTTGCTGACGCCGCTGCGCTGTGCGCGAGCCTCGGTAACGATGCGGGCACCTTGCGCCGGTTCGCTGAGCGCGGGACCTGGCTTGAGCCGAAACTTCTTGGCGGTTCAGTGTGAGCAGCACGGAACCAGCTCGCATGGGCGTGGGCATCATTTCCGCGGGGCGCGTGGGAGCGGTGCTCGGCAACGCGCTTCGTGCGGCGGGGCACCAAGTCACGGGCGTGGTGGGAAGGTCCGACGCTTCCCGGGAGCGCGCCGAGGTTCTCCTTCCCGGTGCGCCCCTCCTGGAGCCCGAAGAGGTTGTCGAGCGCAGTGAGCTCGTCATTCTCGCGATTCCCGACGACGAGCTTGCGTCCTTGGCGGCGAGCCTCGCACAGCGCGGGGTTGTTCCGGGGGCGCAGATCATCGCGCATACCTCCGGCCGCTACGGGATTGACGTGCTTCGGCCGCTCGAGGAGGCGGGGGCGATCACGCTCGCGCTCCATCCGGCGATGACGTTCACGGGAACCTCGCTTGATCTTGGCAGGCTCGTGGGCTGCCCGTGGGCGATTACGGCCCGGCCGATGTTCGCGCCAATTGCGAAAGCGCTTGTGCTTGAACTTGACGGCATAAGCGTCGATATAGCGGAGGGGGACCGCGCGGCCTACCACGCGGCACTCGCGCACGGCTCGAATCACCTCGTCGTGCTCGTGAGTCAGGTGCTTGCGATCCTCGATTCGATCGGCGTCGAAGACCCTTCCCAGCTCGTGAGCCCCCTTCTCCAGGCGAGTCTCGAGGAGGTGCTTCGTCGTGGGCCGGGAGCGCTCACGGGGCCGGTACGGCGCGGTGATGCGGGAACCGTCGGAAACCACCTCGCAGCACTTACTGAGCTGGACCTTGGCTCCACCCTGCCCACGTACCGGGCGCTTGCACGTGCTGCGCTCGACATCGCGCCGATCGGCGATGCGGATAAAGCGGCATTAGAATTGCTTCTTGCACGCGATAGCGAGACGAGGCAGGAGACATGACCACGCTCATCCGCACAGTTAAGGAACTGCAGGCATACCGGGCTGGCATCAAGGGCAAGGGGAGCGTCGCGCTCGTACCTACGATGGGGGCGCTCCACGAGGGACACCTCAGTCTCATTCGCGAGGCACGCTCGCGTGCCGACCACGTGATCGTGTCGAACTTCGTGAACCCTCTTCAGTTCGGCCCCGGCGAGGACTATGAGCGCTATCCGCGTACGCTCGAGGCAGACCTCGAACTCGTCGGCACGCTCGCCGATGCGATGTTTGCCCCCGAGGCTAGCGACATGTACCCGTACCCGGAACCGTTCCAGGTTGATGTGGGGCCGATTGGGCGCATACTCGAGGGCGAGATTCGCCCCGGCCACTTTAGTGGCGTGGCGACCGTCGTACTCAAGCTTTTCCTTCTTGCCCAGCCGCATGTCGCGGTCTTTGGCCAAAAGGACGCGCAGCAGCTCGCGGTTATTCGTCGGCTCGTCCACGACTTTAATCTGGGCATCGAAATTGTGGGGGTGCCGATCGTGCGTGAGGAATCGGGTCTCGCACGCAGCTCGCGCAATAGCTATTTGAGTGAAAGCGGGCGGGCGGATGCCCTCGCGCTTTCGGGTCTCCTTTCTCAGGCGCTTGAGTGCCCGACGGCGGCTGAGCTTCTCGCGCTTCTTCGCACGCATGAGGAATCTTCGCGAGTGACGTGGGATTACCGGCTCGCGGTCAACCCTGCGACTTTCGAGGAGATTGACCAGGCTTTCGTAGGAGAGGCGCTCGTCGTGCTCGCCGCGAGAGTCGAGGGTGTACGTCTGATCGACAATGCGCTCGTGAATCTTGCCCCTGCCGAGGCACAGCAAACATCGAAGGAGGCGCACAGTGGGAAATATTGATTGGGCATTCGAGCTTGGAGCGCTCGTGCCATCGATCGGGATTGGGCTCCTTTTCTGGCTCATTCTGCGCTCGATTGTGCGCGCCGATAAGCATCAGCGTGAGGCGGAAAAGCAAGCCGAGCGCGAGTACATTGCCGCTCATCCCGAGGCGGCGCGCTTTGTAAGAACGGGGCAAACCAGCAACGCGCAAAACGTAAAGACGCCACGACGTTGAAATAAAATCGCGCTTTCTAATCGCACTAAAGTGGTTGCCACTATTGTTGTGAGCGATTATCCTGCTTTTAACCGTTGACGCGCTTCGCCGCTGAATCGGTCGACCAATGTTCTAAAACTTCAAGAGGATGGCCTCGATGGCAACCAAGACTTTCACCGAACTCGTCGATGATCTTGACGGCTCGAAGGCGGATCTCACCGTCTCATTCTCCCTCGAAGGTGTCGACTACGAGATCGACCTCTCGAACGCTCACGTCGAGGAACTTCACGCAGACATGACCAAGTGGATCGTCGCCGCCCGCCGCGTGGGTGGTCGCGCACGTCGCAGCTCGCGCACGCCTAGCAGCGCGAAGGAAACCGCGAAGATCCGCAAGTGGGCGCTCGAGAACAACTACAACGTTTCGGATCGCGGCCGCATCGCCGCTGAGGTTCGCGAGGCTTACTACGCCGCTCACGAAGGCTGAGCGTTTCCGTAGCTAAAAAGCGCCGCGCCGGGAATTACTCCGGGCGGCGCTTTTTCTCTGCCTTGGGTACCGCTAATCGAGTACGGTGCCGCCGATGGTCCACGATGCGGTGTGCGAGACCCCGGGGGCGAGGTGCACGAGATTCGTGCCGGAGCGGAAAGCATCGGGTGGGCACGTCATAGGTTCGACGGCGAGGCCGGCACGATTCTTGCTCGGGTCAGGGTGGTCGGCCGTGTGGATTTGCGCCCAGGGGAGTTCCTTCGGATCGAACTGGACCCACACTTCGCCGCTCGCGCTGCGCACGCTAATGCGTCCTTCAGAAAATCCCGTGTAGGCGTGATCGATGGTGCGCTCGCCGATTGGGGAGCCATCGAGGTCGAGGTCGGGGTGGTTCTCGACGGGAGAAAGGGCGACGGGAAGGAGGCGGTCGTCGACTTCGAGAACGTGGGAGGCTGGGACGAGCGTGCTCCATTCGGCCATGTCTTCGGGTCCCGGCACAACATAGGGATGCGGGCACACGCCGTACGGGGCGGTGCGCTCACCGAGATTGGTTGCCGTCACTGCAGTCGCGATTGAGCGGTCGTGAAGCGTGTAGCGCACACGAATCTCGAGCGGGAAGGGATACCCGAGCACGGGGACGATACGGTGCGCGAATTCGACCGAGTTTTCCGTGCGGTTTTCTACTGAGAAATCGCTCCAGCAAACGAGCCCGTGAAGCGCATTTCGCCTTTCGTGTTCGTTGAGCGGAAGTTCGTATTCAAGTCCGTCATACGTATAGACGCCGTCGCCGATGCGGTTTGGCCACGGCGCGATGATTCCGCCGCGATAGCCGAATTGCACCTCGTCGAGGGGGCTCGGCACGAGAAACTCGCGGCCGCCAATGCTGAAGCGATTGAGGGCGGCGCCCACGCTCGCGAGCTCTGCGCGTGCGTCACCGTTTGTCAGGGTAATAATCGTGCCCCTGAAAGGGGAATTGGTGAAGCTCATGAGTGTCCTTTCATCGAGGTGGTTGCGTAAGGCCAAGAATGCGGCTTGTGCGATCGAGATTGTCACGCGGGCTCTCGCCCTCGGGGAACATCGCCCTTAGCCGCGGTGCCCACGCGCTGCTGTGCTCGGGAAAAGCGCGTGTAAGCAGGCCAAGCATGATGGAGGTAGCGGTCGAGGCACCGGGGGAGGCGCCAAGAAGTCCGCTCAAGGTGCCATCGGCCGACGTGATGAGCTCGGTGCCGAATTGCAGCGTTCCACGCGTGCGCGATTTGGGCGCGATCACCTGCACGCGCTGACCCGCGGTGAGCAGCTCCCAATCCTGAGCTTCGGCGAGCGGCAAGTATTCCCGCAGAGCTGAAAGACGATCCTCGAAGCTCTGCGTGAGTTGGCTCGTCAGGTACGCCAAGAGGTCAAGGTTTCCTGGGGCCACAGATGCCATGGGAAGAGCGTTCGAGGGACGAACGGAACGGAATAGATCCGTGACGGATCCAGACTTGAGGAACTTGGGACTCCAGCCGGCGTAGGGGCCGAACATAAGCTCGCGAGTCCCATTGATGATGCGCGTATCAAGATGGGGAACGCTCATCGGGGGCGCTCCGACGGCCGCCTTCCCATACACCTTCGCCTCGTGTCGCGCAGCGAGCTCGGGATTCGTGCACCGCAGCCACTGCCCCGAGATGGGAAAGCCGCCGTAGCCGCGAATCTCATCGATACCGGAGCGTTGGAGGAGGGGGAGCGCCGCGCCACCCGCGCCCACGAAGACGAATGGGGCTCGAACGCCGTGCGTGCCGCTGCTCGTGCGGGCCATGACGCCCCACTCGCGCCCCATGCGCCGCAGATCCACGACATCTGCGTCGTAATGAACGCGGGTGTGAACGCTTTCGGCTGCGGCGAGGAGGGAACGGGTGAGCTCACCAAAGTCGACGTCGGTCCCTGCAAGGGAGCGGGTCGCCGTGAGAGTTTCGCGCGCGGATCGGCCCTCCATGACGAGCGGAGCCCACTCGGCGAGCGTAGCTGGGTTTTCGGTGTAGTCGAGCGAGGCAAAGAGCGGATGCGCGGCAAGGGCTTCGTGCCGCGCCTTGAGAAACCGTCGATTCTCGTGCCCGAGGACGAGGCTCATGTGGGGGACGGTTCGGATGAACTCGTGCGGAGCTTCGAGGTAGCCGGCGTCGACGAGATGAGCCCACCACGACCTCGAGAGCTGAAATTTCTCGTTGATCGCGACCGCTTTTTCAATCGCGATACGGCCGTGCGCATCCACGGGCGTGTAGTTGAGCTCGCACAGTGCGCTGTGGCCCGTGCCCGCGTTGTTCCACGCGTGCGAGGACTCGAGCGCTGCCCCGTCAAGTCGTTCGAGCACGACAATCGTCCACGACGGTTCAAGTTCGCTCAGGAGCATTGCGAGCGTCGCCGAGGCGATGCCCGCGCCGACGAGCACCGCATCGGCGCGCTCGACGGTGAGGGGCGCCTGATCGCGCGAAACAGTCGCGAAGTGGCTCATAAGTGGCGTTGCTCCTTCGATGGTAAGGCGGGCACCGTACGTGCGGCTCGCCGGCCGCGTCTCAGCTGTGAATGCGGCACCGGCGATGACTCGTCATTCAATCCTAGGCGCTTGTGCGCGGGCGTTTCACGCCGCTGGCGAACAACCGCCCCTCGAAAGTAGGCAGGAAGTAGGCTCGTAGGCAACGCCGAAACACCAAGGGAGATTCATGTTCGAGAGGTTTACCGATCGCGCCCGCCGAGTCATTGTGCTCGCGCAGGATGAGGCGCGTCTTCTCAACCACAACTACATCGGCACCGAGCACATCCTCCTGGGCCTCATCCACGAGGGTGAAGGCGTGGGAGCCAAGGCCCTCGAATCACTCGGAATCACACTCGAGGGCGTGCGCGAACAGGTGCGTGAAATCATCACTGAGGGCACCCAGGCCCCCACGGGGCACATCCCGTTCACGCCCCGCGCTAAGAAGGTCCTCGAGCTGAGCCTTCGCGAGGCGCTTCAGCTCGGCCACGGCTACATCGGCACCGAGCACATCCTCCTCGGCCTTCTGCGCGAGGGCGATGGCGTGGCTGTCAAGGTCCTCACGCGCATGGGCGCCCAGCCCGCTGCCGTGCGCCAGGAGGTCATCGAGCGCCTCTCCGGCTACCAGGGCAAGGAAACCGTGAACGCCGGTGGCGGCAACCAAGAGGGGACACCGTCGGGCTCCCTCGTGCTCGACCAGTTCGGGCGCAACCTCACGCAGGCGGCTCGCGACCAGGAACTCGATCCCGTCATCGGCCGCGAGCGCGAAGCCGAACGCGTCATGCAGGTGCTCAGCCGCCGCACGAAGAACAACCCCGTTCTGATCGGCGAACCGGGCGTCGGCAAGAGCGCCGTCGTCGAGGGGCTTGCCCAATCGATCGTCGCGGGTGACGTCCCCGAAACACTCAAGGACAAGCAGCTGTACACGCTGGACCTTGGCTCGCTCGTGGCGGGCTCGCGCTACCGCGGCGACTTCGAGGAACGCCTGAAGAAGGTGCTCAAGGAAATTAAGACTCGCGGTGACATCGTGCTGTTCATCGACGAGATCCACACGCTCGTGGGTGCCGGTGCAGCAGAGGGCGCAATCGACGCGGCGAACATCCTCAAGCCGATGCTCGCGCGCGGCGAGTTGCAGACCATCGGTGCCACGACGCTCGAGGAATACCGCAAGCACATCGAGAAGGATGCAGCGCTCGAACGCCGCTTCCAGCCGATCCAGGTCGAGGAGCCGAGCGTCGAGGAGACCATCGACATCCTTCGCGGGTTGCGCGATCGCTACGAGTCCTTCCACAAGGTCACGATTACGGATGACGCCCTCGAAGCGGCGGCGCAGCTCGCTGCCCGCTACGTGAACGATCGCTTCCTTCCGGATAAGGCGATCGACCTGATCGACGAGGCTGGTGCGCGCCTGCGCATCCGCCGTCTCTCGGCGCCGCCCGAGCTCAAGGAATACGACCAGAAGATCGAAGAGGCCAAGCGGGCGAAGGAATCCGCGATCGATGCGCAGGACTTCGAGAAGGCCGCGAGCCTCCGTGATGACGAGCAGAAGCTCACGGCCGAGCGCAAGGCCAAGGAAGACGCGTGGCGCAACGGCGAATCCGATTCGATCAGCGTCGTGAACGATGACGTGATCGCCGAGGTGCTCGCTGCTGCGACTGGCATCCCGATCGTCAAGCTCAACGAGGCCGAATCCACGCGCCTGCTCAATATGGAAAACGAGCTGCACAAGCGCGTCGTTGGCCAGAACGAAGCGATCAAGGCGCTGTCGCAATCGATTCGTAGGACCCGCGCGGGCCTCAAGGATCCGAAGCGCCCTGGCGGATCGTTCATCTTCGCCGGTCCCACCGGCGTTGGCAAGACCGAGCTCGCGAAGGCTCTCGCCGAGTTCCTCTTCGGCGATGAGGACGCTCTCATCACCCTTGATATGTCGGAGTTCGGCGAGAAGCACACGGCTTCGCGCCTGTTCGGTTCGCCTCCCGGCTACGTCGGCTACGACGAGGGCGGTCAGCTCACCGAAAAGGTGCGCCGCAAGCCGTTCTCGGTCGTGCTCTTCGACGAGATTGAGAAGGCGCACGTTGACATCTTCAACTCGCTCCTGCAGATCCTCGAGGACGGCCGCCTCACCGATTCGCAGGGCCGCGTCGTGGACTTCAAGAACACGGTCATCATCATGACGACCAACCTCGGCACGCGCGACATTGCGAAGGGCGTTTCGATTGGCTTCCAGGCCGGCGGCGACCTCTCGACGAGCTACGAGCGCATGAAGGCGAAGGTCAACGAGGAGCTCAAGCAGCACTTCCGCCCCGAGTTCCTCAACCGCGTCGACGACATCGTGGTGTTCCCGCAGCTGTCTCGCGAGGAGATTGCGCAGATCGTCGACCTTATGGTGGGACGCCTCGATACGCGCCTCGCGGAGCGCGGTATGTCGGTGACGTTGACGCCGCAGGCACGCACGCTTCTCGCAGAAAAGGGCTACGACCCAGTTCTCGGCGCCCGTCCTCTTCGCCGCGCCATTCAGCGCGACATCGAGGATGCGCTCAGCGAAAAGATCTTGTTCGGCCAGGTGAAGGACGGCGACGAGATCGTCATCGACGCCGAAGGCGAGGGTCCGCTCGGGATCTTCACCTTCGCAACGAAGAACGCCGAGGGTGAGCTTGAGCCGATTTCCGAGGACATTTCTGTTGAGGACATCGCTGGCTAGCCTTCGTGCGTGAGTCCTAGACATGCACGTCGTTGAAGAGATTGTCGTCCACGCGGGAGAAGCGTGGTGGGTCCACCTCGTGGTCGCCGCCTTCTCCCTCGTGGACGCTTTCTTTCCCACGGTTCCCAGCGAATCGTTGCTCGTCGCGCTCGGATCCCTGTGGGCGACCTCCGGTAAGCCGTCGCTTATTCTGCTCATCCTGGCGGGCTGGGCAGGGGCCGCGGTCGGCGACCACGTGACCTACCAGATTGGCCGTATGCTTCCGTGGCAGAAGCTTTCGTTCTTTAACGAGGGCCGTCGCGGGCATCGAGCGGTCGAGGCCGCGGAGCGTGGCCTCGAGCGGCACGCCTTCACCTATCTCATGACGGCGAGGTTCATTCCCCTTGGGCGCACGGCGGTGAACCTCGTCGCCGGTGGTCTTGAGTATCCGCGTGCTCTTTTTACGCCGCGCATTATTCTCGCGACCTTCATGTGGGCCGTCTATTCAAGCCTTATCGGGGCACTTGCCGGCCAGTGGTTCGAGGCGCATCCGCTGCTTGGAATCGTCGCGGCGCTCGTATTGGCGTTCGCCTTCTCGCTTCTCGTTGAGCGCATCGTCCGAAGGTTTCACGCATTGAAGGCGAAGCAGGCGTCGGAACGGGCCTGACCCGCGCGCAACCGCTAGTTCCGCGGTGAGAATCGCGCAGGCGAACCGAGAGCGATTTTTCCCTCCGGCGTGCGCGAAATGAACCCTTCGTCAAGGAGGTCGGCCAGAAGCCGTGCGAAGCGGTCTCGGTCCGTCCCGCTTTCACCCTCGAGAGTTCCGACGGTGGCCTCACCACCCTCGCGTAGGGTCTTGAGGATTTTTCCGCGGATCTGTCGATCTGTTCCTTCATACCCTTGCGGGCGTGTCGTGCGCTCGCCGAGACCGGGGCGCCCAGCATCAAGCCACGCGCAGTGAGGCGCAAGTGGGCATGCCTCGCAAAGGGGCGTGCGGGCACGGCACACGAGCGCACCGAGCTCCATGATGCCCTCATTCCAAATGCGCGCGCGCTCGGGGTCGTCCGGAACCAGCGCGTCGAAGCGATCGCGGTCGCGCTTCGTCACGTGTGCTTTAACCGAGGGTTTGGCGTCGAGCACTCGCGTCAGTACGCGCCTGATGTTGGTATCGAGCACGCACGCGCGCTGCCCCTGCGCGAAACATGCCACTGCCGCGGCGGTATAGGAGCCGATTCCCGGTAGCGCAGTGAGCGCGTCCACGCCAACCGGGAGTTCTCCGCCGTAGTCCCGCTCGACGATGCGCGCGCAATCGAGAAGCCTAAGAGCGCGCCGGGGGTAGCCGAGAGATCCCCACGCGAGCAGGACTTCGGCAGCGTCGGCATGGGCGAGCGCGTGCGCGGTTGGCCAACGCTTCATCCACGCGCGCCAGGGCTCTGCAACGCGGGACACGGGGGTTTGTTGGCTCATGATTTCGCTGACGAGAACGCCCCATGGGCTCGTGTGCGAATCACGCCAGGGTAGGGGCCGACGGTGGGTCGCAAACCACGTGGCGACTGGCTCGTAGAGGTCGGGGTATGAAGGCATAGCGCTCCATGCTACCGAGGTTCGGCAGGCGCTCGCGAGGACTGCCTATGGGGGCGCGCCGTTGAGGGGATGCAGGTGGGCGCGGTTGCTCTTAAGGTCCGAGATTGGGCATTGCTGTAGTAAGAAACAACCGATCATGAGAAAGCCCCGGCGGCGCAGGCGAACCTCACGGTTTCGCCTGCGCCGCCGGGGCGTGAGATCAACTCGCACATGCGAGTTAAGGCTTACTTGGTGTTCTGCGCCTTGAGAAGGTCGCGGATGTCGGTGAGAAGGTCGATGTCGGTGAGTTCCGTGACCTCCTCCGTGATGCCGCGGCGCTTCTTGTCGAGTTCACGCGCCTTGTTGACGGGCAGCACGAAGACGAAGTACACGACTGCCGCGGTGATGAG
Organism: Dermabacter jinjuensis; assembly: GCF_902381725.1. Lineage (GTDB taxonomy): Bacteria > Actinomycetota > Actinomycetes > Actinomycetales > Dermabacteraceae > Dermabacter > Dermabacter hominis. The sequence goes on from NZ_LR698963.1 coordinate 1,600,088, forward strand.
GAAGGAGATGACCGCGGAGATAATTGCGCCAAAGTCGAGGGTGGTCGCCTTGTTGTCCGCGATGATGCGGTAGGCGAAGCCATCAACGTTTGCGCCACCGAAAACGGCGACGACGGGCTGAATGAGGTGATCGACGAAAGCCTTGATGAGGGCGGTGAATGCACCGCCGATGACAACGCCGACCGCGAGGTCGAGAACGTTGCCCTTCATGATGAATTCCTTGAATCCGTTCACGGCCGTTCCTTTCGATAAGGGTATTCGGAGCAGATCCGGCGATAGCCGGCTTAAGTCTTCGAAAGACAAACTAGCGGACAACGGCGACAAACGGGGGAGTAGCGGATGTGCAATGCGCAATAGTTGAAATGTGCGCACGATCGATTTCGACCGTGGCCGTGGGGGAGCCGGAGGCCGCGAACATCGTCCCAGAGCTATCCGCGGAGCCATGAGATTCGCGCAAAACGGCGCGGACCTCGCTGAGAGTAGCGGGACGGTCTGCATCTATCGACGACGAGAGGCGTTCGCACACGAGCCTCAGCTGAGTTCCCGCCTCGGCCCCCTCAATGACACTTCCTGGCGCGATCGGGATCGACACGAGAGCGTGCTCGGGGTCGAGTGAGGGAGCGGCCTCGCGTAGATTCTCGCGAAGAACCAGGTCGCCTTGGTTGATGGCGCCTGCCGTGCTTTCGCCTACAAGCTCGTGTGGTTGCCGTGACGCACCGGCGGGGATGAGATCGGGCCTCACCATCACCGTCGTGAGGTCGCTGTCGTCGAGAGTCTCACCAGCGGCGATCGCGTGGGCAGCGACAACGACCGGGGTCCCCGGAAGCACGTGCGCAGCGAGTGGCGGGGCGCTGAGACTCACGAATCCGGCGATGGCGACGAGGGCCAGCAGCGCCCTGTTCTTCCGTATTGCGCGCCTCACGTGTGGGGCCGCGGTGGCGAGCGCGCGCCGAGCCCGCTCGAGCGATGAATGTTCTCCCATGTGCCCCACGCTAAAGCCGGATCTCGGCGCGTGGGGCGCCTAGAGCCGAGGTGGGGAAGGCAGGGCGATGTGGAGCGCGTACCGCTGTGAGGGCGGCGCTAGACAGGAGGGCTAAGGATCTCGAGTCCGGCCTCGGTGAGAACCTCGGGGATCGGAACATCGTGTTCTTCGCGGGGCAGCGAGCCGGCATCAAGAAGCTCGGTTTCGTGGATCAAGGTGAGTACGCGGGTTTCTGGACGGGCATACGCGAGGGCCCGGTCATAGTAGCCCTTGCCGTGTCCGAGGCGTGTGCCGGATCGGTCAACCGCGACGGCGGGCGTGATGATGAGGTCGGCGCGAGCAAGCCCCTGTGGCCCGAAGGATTCACCCGAGGGTTCGGATCCGAACTTGGCCCCGCCAGAAGGAGTAAGAGATTCTTCGCCGTCCCATGAACGCCAGCCGAGAAGCTCTCCCTCATATGTGGGGAGAATGACGGTGTGCCCCTCGCGTGCCTTGCGTCTTAGCCACGAGAGAGCGCTTGCCTCGGCGGGAACCGGGCTATAGCCCGCGATAACCAGGGAGGGACCTGCCGCTGCAAGCCATGGATCGATGCTCTCTTCGAGCCGCTTGCGGATGCGCGCGGCACTTTCACGTGCCTCGTCAGCCACGTAGGTCTCGCGCCGTGCCCGGAGAATCTCGCGGCGCAGCGCACGCTTCTTTGCGGACGTAGTGCTCTCATTCATAAACACATCGTGTCACAGCGCGGAGCCGTGTGGATTCAGTCTTCGTGCACCGGCGACCACGATGCGCGATCCTCAACGCTATACTTCCCGACATGAGACTCCGCGATGCCTCGCTCACCCTGCGCCCATTCGTACGCCGTGACCGCAAGGCCTATGTGCGCTTGCGCGAGAGCAGCGCCGAGTGGCTCGAAAGCTGGGAGGGCCAGGACCCTTCGTGGGGCGATGGAGGCTACCCTCCGTTTCAAGCGCAATTTCGAGCGCTTAGACGCCAAGGGAGCAAGATCGCGTGGTCTTCCCTCGGGATCTTCCGCAAACGAGCGCTCGTGGGCCACATCGGTTTTTCCTCGATCGTGTTCGGTCCGCTTTCGACCGCACAAGTGGGCTACTGGGTGGCACCCGAATGGGCAGGACACGGAATCGCCCCACGTGCCCTCGCGCTCGCACTCGAGGAGGTCCTCATCGGCGAGGGGCTTCATCGCGTCGAAGTCCTCGTGCAGCCTTCCAATACCGCTTCCCTGAGGGTGGTCGAAAAGCTGGGCCTTCGAGAAGAGGGGATCCGCGAGCGTTGCATCTACGTTTCAGGCTCGTGGCGCGACCATCGGGTGTTCGCTTTGACACGCGAGGAGTTGCCAGCGAGGGGTCTCCTCCTTGACCGAGTTCCGGACGTACGGTGAGGTGCGTCCTACGAGGCGCGACACGCGGCCGGATGTGCGCAGTGGGCGCGAATAAAGTCCATACGATCAAGGGGTGAACAGCTTTAATCTCGGTGCGGTGCTGATCGCCCTTCTTGTGGGCGTGTGGTTACTGTACGCCGTTCCCAAGACCGCCGATCGGCGGTACACGCTGGGGGAGGCGGAGAGGATCGCGCAGCAGCGCCACTCCGAGAGTGCCAGGGACGTCACCGACGCCTGCCGCACCTACTCTTCTATCTCGCACGAGGTGACCGACATGCCCGAGAACCGCAGCCTCCTCCGCCCCGCGGACCCAACTTCACGCCCGCGTTTTGGGGTCGAGAAACGTACCGATCTCGAGCACGATCGCCCTCACCACTCGGGGCTCAATACTGCCTTGACGGTCCTCCTCTCGATTCTCGTTGGAGTAACGCTCGTGACTGTCGTCACGACCTCGCTCTCTCTCACGAGCATCTGGTTCCCGCTCGGGGCTGTCGCCGCGCTCGGTCTCTGCCTCGTCGCGCGTCAAGCGACGCGCTTGATGCACACACGGAACGCGAGCGACGACGCCTCCGTGAGCGATGATGAGGCCCGCATTGAGCGCGCCCCTGAGGTCGAGCAGGAAAGCGATGGCGAGGCTAGCCACGCCGAGATCGGGCAAGCGTCGGATTCCGAAGTCTCGCGCCCGAGTGACATGAGCCCTGCCGAACGCCACGAAGCCTTCTTGCGTCAGGTGCTCGAGGCTCGCGAAGCAGGGACAGGAAAGGCCCTCGCGGACGAGCGTTTTGCTTCCCGAGTGAGCTTCCGCTACGGCTCGCTCTCGACTGGCAGCAGCCTTGAAGCCGCAGACGTCGAAGAACGTGAGGCCGATGCTGAACGAGGTACGTATCTCGCGTCGGACGCCCAGGTGATTGGCTCGGGACTTACAGTCGATGACGTCATGCGCCGCCGCCGCGCCTGACACGCACGGGTTCTCGCACCGTGGCAGCATCGTCGGCGCCCTCGAGTGCGCGAGAAATTGCTCGCTATGAGCGTGCACTCGCCGCTGCGGGTCTCAATCGCCGCCCGGTTGCGGTTCTTGACCTGGCCAGTTTCGACTCCAATGCCCGCGCGCTTGAGCAGCGTGCTGGAGCAACGCCCATCCGTGTCGCCACAAAGTCGTTGCGCGTCCCTTTCCTTATCGAACGTGCCGCGAGCACATTCGAGGGAGGTCTGCTGGCCTTCTCACTTGCAGAGGCGCTCGACCTCGTTGAGCAAGGCTTTGAAGACGTTCTCGTCGCCTACCCAACTGCTGATCGCGAGGCTCTTGCCCAACTCGTGACGAACGAACGGGCCCTTAGAGCCGTCACTCTCATGGTTGATTCACGCGCCCATGCTGACATGATCGTGGAAGCGCACCGCTCGCACTCCATTTCCGGCCTGCCGGTCCGCGTGTGTATTGAGCTGGATTGTTCTTACGTTCCCCTGCGTGGAATTCACCTGGGGGCGCTTCGCTCTCCACTGTTCACACCTGGACAAGTCGAGGAACTTGCGCGGGCTCTTATGCGAACCCAGGGCATTGCGCTCGTGGGACTCATGGGCTACGAATCGCAGATTGCGGGCACACCGAATCGCGGCCGTTCACCAATGCGGCTTTTGACGCGAGGAATGCAGGCCCTCAGCGCTCGTGAAGTTGCCGCCCGGCGCGGTGAAGCCGTAGAGCGCGTGCGTGAGGTGTGCGATCTGGAATTCGTTAACGGGGGTGGCACGGGAAGTATCGAGTCGACGTGTGCTGATCCGAGCGTCACGGAAGTCGCCGCGGGATCGGGACTTATCGGCCCGGCAAGCTTCGACCACTTCGTGGGTTTCCGCCCCGAGCCTGCGTTGTTTGTGGGATTCCCCGTCGTGCGACGACCTGCACCCGGCGTTGCGACAATTCTTGGAGGCGGGTGGATTGCGAGTGGCCCGCCCGGGAAGGACAGGTTACCGAGCGTCGTGTATCCGAACCCCCTCGGTTATGTTGGATTAGAAGGTGCAGGCGAGGTACAAACACCATTGCGTGGGCGGGCGGCCGAAAAAATGCGCGTTGGGGATACCGTGTGGATGCGACACGCAAAGGCTGGCGAGGTAGCTGAGCACGTGGACACTTACGCGATCGTGCAAGGGGATCAGGTCGTTGATGTCGTCCCCACCTACCGTGGCCTCGGACGCGCGTATATTTAGGTTCCGGATCAACGAGGGAAGGCTGGGGCATGGCAAAGGTCGCTTTAGGCTCGGCGCGCGAGATTCGCGCGAACTGGTCGGGAAATGTGGAGTTCTCGCCTACGGAGGTTGTGCACCCCCGTAGCGAACGAGAAATTGTGCACCACATCGCGCGGGCAACTGCCCATGGGACAGCCCTTCGAGCTATTGGTGCCGGACATTCTTTTTCGCCCGTCGCAAAGCCGAATGGCGTGACCTTGACCCTCGATCGGTATCGCGGCCTCGTGAGCTTCGATAAGGACACGGGAGATGTGACGCTGCGCGGTGGCACACGCCTGTGGGAAATTGGACCGATGCTCGCGACGCACTCGCGCGCGCTCGAGGTCATGGGGGACATCGACCGGCAGTCGATTGCGGGGGCGATCAGTACCGGTACCCATGGAACCGGTGGGCGGTTCACGGGGGTTTCCGGGTTAGTGACCGGTCTCAAGATCGTGCTGGCGAACGGCGATTCTGTGTGGGCGGACCGCGAACGCAACGTGAATCTTTTCGAGGCCGCACGGCTGGGTCTGGGCGCCCTCGGCATCATTGTGGAGGTGCGACTTCGCACGATGCCGCTTTACAAGCTCCACAGGAGAGAATATGCAGCGCCTCTCAAGGAGACTGCCGCGAGATTCCTTGAGACGAGTACCGTTCAGGATCATCAGGAGTTTTTCTTCGTACCAGGCGGGCGCAGAGCAATCGTGCGCGAACTTAACCACGTCCCTGCGGAGTCGTCGAACAAAGGAATGGGACGGGTACGTGACTTTATCGAGAGCGAAGTCGTTGGGAATGGCGCATTTGCGCTCGCAAATCGACTCGTTCAGGCCGTGCCGGCCACAAAGGGGCCACTCTCAGGTGCGGTATCAACGCTCATGCCAGCAGGGGAGGCTGTGCACTTGCCATACCGACTCTTCGTTGCCTCACGCCGCACGCGCTTTCGCGAGTGTGAAATGGCGATTCCCGCGAGCCGCTTCGACGAGGCCTTTGATGTGCTCACGCGTACGCTCGAGCGTTCGACGCCTTCGCCCATCTTTCCACTCGAAGTTCGCCGAGCTGCAGCCGACGACGTGTGGCTTTCGACGGCGAGTGAACGGGACACCGTGTACATCGCCGCTCACAATCCTCTTCACGCGAAGAGCGACGACTATCTCCGAGTCGTTCACGATACTCTCGCTGAGTTGGGGGGCCGGCCGCACTGGGGGAAGATGCACTGGCTGCGGGAAGCTGAGCTGCGGGGTCTCTACCCGCGGTGGAGCGATTTTGTAGCCGTGAGGAATGAACTCGATCCCGATAGGCTGTTTTCAACGCCGTATCTCGATTCCCTTCTTGGAGGATGACGCGATGAAGCGCATGGCAAGCGCTCTGGCCGCAGCAACGCTCGTTGTCGTGTCACTCGTAGGGTGCGGTGGCAGTGACGAAAGGACGGGCTCACACGCTTCGCCAGCTCGCACGAAACTCACGGTTTTCGCGGCACCCTCGCTTGAGGACGCTTTCGGGAACCTCGAAAAGGATTTTGAAGCGGCAAACCCGGGTATTGATGTTGTCTTCACCTATGCCGAGTCGAAGGATCTCGTCACGCAGATGAGTGAAGGTGCCCAAGCGGATGTATTCGCGCCAGCTTCGACCACGTGGATGAACCAGGCGGAGGACAAGGGGCTCGTGCCGAAGTATTCGTCCGAGGTTTTTGCGCTTGACACACTTGAGCTCGCCGTCGCGAAAGGGAATCCGAAGAACATCGAAGACCTCGAGGATCTCGCGGCGCGCCCCGAACTTGTCGCTGTGCGGTGCGCGAGCGCGGTTCCGTGCGGTGAGGCCACGGATAAGCTCGTGAGGAACGCTTTTCTCGACGACCTCCGTTTTGATACAGAGGAGCAATCCTCCAGGGATGCTCTCGGGCTTCTGAAGGCGGGGGAGGCCGATGCCGCCATCGTTTATGAAAGCGACGTCGCTTCCGCTGAAGACGCGGTTGACGGAGTTGACCTCGCGGGTGCGCAGCTTCATTCGAACACGTATGAAATTGCGGTGACGAAGGACGCGAAGGAAAGCACTCGAAGCGAGGCCGCGCAGAAGTACGTTGACCTTGTCCTCAGCCACGAGGGGCAAATGACGATCGTTGATGCTGGCTTTCGACCCGTGAAATGAGCGCTGCGTGCCTGCCTACCACTCCTTCGAAGGTTATGCAGTTGAGAGTTATGAGCTCGACCTCGATAAGCTGTTCTCTGCCCCTATTTTCGATTTCCTTCATGGAGGATGGATTCGATGAAACGCATGGCAGGTGCTGGAGCTGCAGCGATGCTCGCTGCGGCGTCGCTCGCAGGTTGTGGAAGTACCGACGGAGGTGCGCCATCCGACGCTTCACCAGGTCGCACGAAGGTCACGGTTTTTGCCGCAGCCTCGCTCAAGAACACCTTCGAGAGCTTCGAGAAGGAGTTCGAGGCTAAGAACCCGGATATCGATGTTGTCTTTACGTTTGCCGGATCGCAGGATCTGGTTACTCAAATGGATGGTGGCGCTCCCGCAGATGTTTTTGCCTCTGCTTCAAAGAAGTGGATGGATACGGCGGAGTCAAAGAATCTAGTGTCCTCGTCTCCTCGCATCTTTGCCCGTAATTCCCTCGAAATCGCTGTCGCGGAGGGTAACCCGAAGAAGGTTACAGGGCTCGATGACCTTGCATCTCGGCCCGAGCTCGTGGTCGTGAGGTGTGCGAGTGAGGTGCCGTGTGGTGCCCTCACGGATAAGGTGCTCATGGCTGCTGGGGACCCCAAGATCGATTTTGATACCGAGCAGAATTCGGTGACCGACACTCTGGGACTCGTGAAGGCTGGCGAAGCCGATGTTGCGTTTGTGTACGAGACAGATGTTGCGTCCGCGCCTGAAAAAGTAGACGGACTTGAAATCCCCGAGGCCGAATCGCTCGCAAATGAATACCCCATCGCTGTGACGGTTGAAGCCCAAAAAGCGAAGCGAAGCGAGGCTGCGCAGAAATTTGTGGACTACGTCCTTGGTGACGATGGCCAAAAGGCACTAGCGGAAGCTGGTTTCCAAAAGGGAGAGTGAGCCCGGTGCGTCGTGAGAGTGCGAGAACCCCGATGCTCGTTGGGCTTCTTGCCGTGATGGCGGGTCTGAGCATTGTTTTTCCGATCGTGGCGCTTGCCCTGGGGACGCCTTGGGGCAGCCTTGCCGATCTCGCTGCAGGTCCCGAAAATCGCTCGGCGGCAGTCCTCTCGCTTGTGACGGCGACGCTCGCGTGCCTCATATCGACAACTTTTGGGCTCGCGCTTGCGCTCAAGCTTGCTCGTTCTTCCGGTCCGCTCACAGTGCTCTTGCGTGCACTTGTGCTCGTGCCTCTTGTTCTGCCTCCCGTGGTATCAGGAATTGCCCTTTTGCTCGCTTACGGGCGCCAGAGTCTTCTCGCTCCGCTTTTAGAGAGTGCCGGCATCCGAGTTGTCTTCACGACGAGCGCCGTCGTCATAGCGCAGGTGTTTGTTTCGCTCCCGTTTGTAGTACTCACCCTCGAAAGTGCGTTTCGCGCTAGTGGGTTTGCTGAGGAGCGTGCAGCGGCGAGCCTAGGTGCTCGGCCGATGCGCGTGTTTCGTACCGTTACCGTTCCGCGCTTCGCACCGTCGATTCTTATCGCTGCGACTTTGGCCCTCGCGCGCTCGCTCGGTGAATTTGGGGCGACGCTAACGTTTGCGGGGTCGCTCGCCGGCTTGACGCGCACGCTCCCGCTGCAGATCTATCTTGCCCGTGAGGGAGACATTGCCGATGCCGTGGGCCTTTCGATAATCCTCGTCATTTTTTCACTCGTGGTCGTTTCAATTGCCTATGCCCGTGGACCGCTTCAACGTGAGGCGGATGCTCGATGAGTCTAGATCTCGCGGTTCGTATTCCCGGCCGCGCTGTTGATGCTTGCATCCGTATCGATGCCGGTGAGCACGTTGCTCTCGTGGGTCCGAATGGGGCGGGAAAGTCCACGATGCTTGAGGCGCTCGCTGGGCATCTTGCCGCTCCGCGCGATGGAGAAATTCGCTTAGCGATTGATGGTGAGGATTTCAGCCGAACACCGCTTCACAAGAGAGGTTTTGCCTATCTCTCTCAAACAGCGCATCTCTTCAATCACATGAGCGTTCTTGACAATATCGCTTACGGTCTTGTGAGTGCAGGGATGAAACGGCGCGAGGCCCGCGAAGTAGCCGGTGAACTTGCGGTGAAGGTGGGTCTTGAGGGGTTTGAGGATCGGCGACCTCGCACGCTTTCGGGAGGTCAAGCGCAAAAATGTGCGCTCGCGCGGGCTCTTGCGGTTGAACCACGTGTGCTGCTCCTGGATGAGCCGCTCGCGGCTCTCGACGTTCGCGCCGCAAGGGAAATGAGAGGTCTCGTGGCTGACCTCGCGCAAACGCGGACTCTTGTGTGCGTGACCCATGATGTTCTTGATCTTCTCGCGTGGGCGGATCGAGTGTGTGTGCTCGAGGATGGCCACGTAACCGAAGAGTGCAGTGCCGACGATGCCCTTTCATTTCCGAGATCCGAGTTTCTCGCGGAACTCGCGGGACTCAAATGGGTTGACGGCGAGATGCGAGAGCGCGGAGTTTTCGTAACGAGCGGCGGAGTTCCGCTTGCAACGATGGGGGAGTGTGGGCTGGGCCCCGGGCGTGCCTTGATCGACCCTCGCGCGCTGCGCTTACGTGTGGGAGACCACGCCGACGGTACCGGAGCAGGACGCATTCGCGGTATTTCTCGAATCGGCCCTTGCCCCGTGGCGTATTTCGAAGATGTCCCCGTCGAGCTGAGTATGTTGAGCAGCGCGCGCGGCACAGTCGCGGAGGGGCGTGTCGCAACGATTGAACAAACGGGGCTCGTCAAGGTTGAGCGTCGACGCTGAGATCGTTGGTAGGGCCTGGTCATTGATGCCCGCTTCCAGGTTGACGATTGTCTTCGTGATGGAATGGAGGCGTGATCACGAATTCTTTCGCCACTGCAAGGAATGTAACTGAGCTCGCGGGGCTTATTGCATTTGCGCGTGAGGCTGCCGCGGCAGCCGCGAGCTACCTCGCTGAGGTTGGCGGAGGTCCCGTGGAGCGCGAATACAAGGCGAATGCTCACGATATTGTGACCGCTCACGATCGCGCGTGCGAGGACCGCATTCGCGAGGTACTCCTCGCGAACTGCCCGGATGCCCGAATCGTGGGTGAAGAGGGCGGAACCCGCGAGGGCACGAGTGCCGTCACGTTTTACGTTGACCCTATTGACGGCACCTCGAACTTTGCGACCGGCAATCCGCTGTACGCCATCTCGATTGGCGTGGCGGTCGAGGATGTGCTCGTGGGCGGTGTTGTGAATGCACCTGCCCTCGGCATGGAGTTTTGGGCCGATGACACTGCCGCGTACCTGGGAACAAAGCGACTTGGCCCCAATCCCGAACGAGCACTCGCGGATGCACTTGTTCTCACGGGATTCCCGGGACTTCGCGATCTTTGCGAGGATCGATCGTTCGCCGAACGCGAGAGGCTCGCCTTGCTCGAAAGCGCGGGGGCAGTGCGAAACCTTGGCTCGGCGGCGCTCGAACTGTGCTTCGTGGCCGCGGGGTGGGCGGATGCCACGACCCTCACGAGCATTAATCCGTGGGATATCGCTGCTGGCTTCCATATCATTGAGAAAGCTGGCGGGAGTATTCGCACGTGGACGTGCAGCCCGGGTGACGTCGACGGAGCGGAGGCGATCCCACCTCAGGAATGCCCGGCGTATGTCGCCTGTACGAGTGAGAAGCGCTACGAGGAGCTCGATTCCTTGCTTGAGCGCGTCCACGCTTCTCGATGTGAACGATCCCTACGTAATGAAGGAGCCCACCATGAGTGACCAACCCTCGAATCCATACGGCTTTAGCAATCCCACGTCCGGCGGCCAGGGCACTGGCGCACCTGGCTTTAGCGGCCCTACCGGCCCCGGTGGCGTGACGAGTGATGAGCGCACCTGGGCCATTCTCGCGCACCTCAGTACGCTCATTGCGACTCTGGTCTCGGCCGGCTGGCTCGGGTGGGTCGGGCCGCTCGTGATCTACCTGATCTATCGTGACAAGAGCCCCTTCGTTCGCAATGCGTCCGCGGGCGCACTGAACTTCGCGATCAACCTTTTCGTCTACAGCCTCATCGCGTGGGGCTTCTTCTTCCTGGGGACTTTCCTCTCGTTCCTTCTCGTCCCGCTCGTCTTCATCCTGATCGCTGCGATCATTGGCCTGGCGATTCTGGTAGCGACGATCGTGATACCGATTATTGCCGCGTTGAAGGCGAACAACGGCGAGGCATACACCTATCCCTTCACCGTTGCGATCATCAAGTGAAGCTTGCTGAAAGCGCGCCGGGTGCTGCGGGCGGCGCGCTTCGCGTGGGGTTCATTCCCGGGGTTGAGCCCGACGTCTTCGCGCGGCGCTGGCACACCGATCCCAAGCGACCAGAGTTGCAGTTGGTCCCGCTCGATGACCGCGCCCCCGAGGAAGCGCTCGCATGCGGGGCTGTCGACATGGTATTCGCGCGGCTTCCGTGGAACAGCGCCCCGCGCGCGGAAGGGCCCATTCTCGAGCGCGAGGATATTCATGCAGTGCCGCTCTGGGAAGAACGGCCCGTCGCGGTAGTCGCGAAAGACAATCCGCTGAGCCTCAGCGAGGAACTCACCGAGAGCGACCTTGAAGGTGAACATCAGTTCAGCCTCGAAGAATGCGGCGGGCCTAAAGGTGCGGTCGCGACCGTCGCCGCAGGTAATGGCTATGCCATCATGCCCATGTCCCTTGCTCGGTTGCATGCCCGCAAGGACGTCACCCACAGGCCCCTCGCCGAGCGTGAGGGAACCCGAATCGTCCTCGCGTGGCCAAAAAGTGCCGACGATGACGTGCGCCAGGAGTTTCAGGGCGTGGTACGGGGGCGCACCGCCCGTAGTTCTCGTCGATAGGATGGCACGGAAGACTTCGACCTCCGAAAGGAAAACGCGATGAACGAGCGTATGAACGTTGAAAGCTTTAATCTTGACCACCGCACCGTCGCGGCCCCGTACATCCGTGTCGCTGATCGCAAAGATCTCGGCGGCGTCACGCTCACGAAGTTTGATATTCGTTTCACCCAGCCGAACGTTGACGCCCTCGAAACTGAGACTGTCCATTCGCTCGAGCACATGATGGCGGAGTTTTCTCGCAACCACAGCGACGACATCCTCGATATTTCGCCCATGGGCTGCCGCACCGGCTTCTACTTGCTCATGCGCGGCGAGCACACGCCCGAAGAGGTGGCGCCACTCGTCGAGGCCACGCTCAACGACCTGCTAGAGGCACAAGCCGTTCCCGCGGCGAACGAGATCCAGTGCGGATGGGGCGCCCACCATAGCCTCGAAGGTGCGAAGAGAGCGGCACAGAGCTTCCTCGAGAAGAAGAGCGAGTGGCTCCAGGTCGAGGCGGCAGCCTAAAGAGCCCGGGCTAGATCCAGGAATCGAACCACATGTGGGCGCGCCACAGGTCGTAAGGAATGACCTGGGCCGTCCACAGTGGCCACCAGAACGCCGAGGCAAGCGTCATCGTGACCACGAGTGAGGCGATCGCGAAGATTGCGATGCGGCGCCTTGCACGTGAAGCCGTGCGCGTCCCGAGCATGAGTGCGAACACGAAAACGATCGCCATGATGAGCCACGGTTCGAACACGACCGAATAGAACTGGAAGATCGTGCGGTCGAGGTACAGGAACCACGGGAGATAGCCCGCGATAATCCCCGAGAGGATCGCCCCGGCCGTGCCGCTTCGCCGTACGATCGCGACTACGAGCGTGACGAGAAGCGCAACGGCCCCGAACCACCAGATGAACGGGTTGCCGAGATTCGTGATGGCTGCCGAGCATTTTTCGACCTCGCAGCCCGACTCGCCGTACGTGTAGGACTCGTAGTAGAAGCTCGTCGGGCGGAGTTGGAGGAGCCAGAGCCAAGGTTTGGCGGCATACGTGTGCGTAGAGTCGAGCCCAACGTGGAACGAGTACGCCTCCTGGTGGTAGTGCCACAGTGACGCAAGCGCCTCGGTCACCGGGTTAGACGCGTGCCCGTTCTCCGCCGCCCAGTTGCGGAAGTACCCGTCCTTGGAGGCAAACCAGCCGCTCCACGAGAGCACGTATGTTGCGAGTGCACTGCCGACGATCGCGAAGAAGGCGGGAATAGCATCGAGCGCGAAGCCGCGAAGTTTCCAGCGAGGATCGCCGAAGCGTCGACGCGCCGCCCAGTCCCACAGCACCGTCATGATGCCGAATACCGCGACGAAATAGAGCCCCGACCACTTCACGCCGCATGCGAGGCCGAGCGAAATTCCCGCGGCGATACGCCACCAGCGCACCCCTGTGACGTGCCCGAAGCCCTCCGCAGCCCCCTCGATCCTCCCGAGCGCATCGCGAAATTGATCGCGATCCCGCAGGAGGAAGTAGAACGCGAGGAGGCAGAAGAACCCAAGAATCAGGTCGAGCAAACTCGTGCGGGAGTGAGTGAGGTGGACTCCGTCAATGGAGAGCAGGTAGGCCGCGAGAAACGCGAGAGCAGTGTTGCCGAGCAGGCGTCGGACCGTCAAAAACAGCATGAGGACGCCCAGCGTTCCCACGAGCGCCACGGAGATGCGCCAGCCCCACGGGTTGTCCGCACCGAGGGCCCACTCTCCGAGCGCGATCGCCCATTTGCCGACGGGCGGATGCACCACGTACTGGGGGTCGGGAAGATAGGAGTCGATGTCGCCGCGCTCGAACGCAGCCTTCGAGACGTCCTTCGCCCACGCGCGCTCGTTGCCCTCGCGAAGGAGCGTATAGGCGTCGCGCACGTAATAGACCTCATCGAAGATGAGGGTCTTGACGTGGCCGAGCTTATAGAGGCGCAGAGCCCCAGACCATACGACAAGGACGAGCGCGAGGATCCACGTCGTGGTGCGCTCGGTAAGTCCGAATGGCCCGCGGGCTTTCTCCGTTGATGGGCGCGCCGCTCGCTTGCCTGTCATCGGGGACACCGAAGACCCGCCGCTTCCACTCGCACGTGTATCACTCACGAGCCCATCCTAAAGGGCCGCGCGGTAGGATCGCACGGTGGAAACCGAGAACAAAACCGTGCTCACACCGGGAAATATCGCACTTGCCGCAACGCCCATCGGAAATCCCCTCGATGCGTCGTTCAGGCTCGTCGCAGCGTTGCGAGAAGCTGATCTGATCGCTGCCGAGGATACGCGCCGCGTAAAGCGGCTGGCGAGCGAGCTCGGCATCAGGCTAACGGCGCGCACGCTCGCGTATCACGAACACAACGAAGTCGAGCGCACCGAGACCCTCCTTGAGGCGGCGAGAAGCGGGCAAAAGGTGCTGCTCGTCACCGATGCGGGGATGCCGGTGGTCTCCGATCCAGGTTTTCGGGCGGTCGATGCCGCTGCCCGCGAAGGCATCGCCGTCGACGTGTTCCCGGGTCCTTCCGCGCCTCTCACCGCGCTTGTGCACTCGGGAATTGCCCCCGATCGCTTTGCCTTCGAAGGTTTCCTTCCGCGCACGTCGCGCAAGCGTCTGTCTGTGCTCGAGAGCCTCTCACGCGAGGCACGCACACTAATTTTCTTCGAATCTCCGCGACGCACGCGCGAATGCCTCGAGGCAATGGTCGACGTTTTCGGAGCCGAACGAGAGGCGTGCGTTGCACGCGAGCTCACGAAGACCCACGAAGAGATCATGCGGGGAACCCTTGCCGAGCTCGCCGCGTGGGCGCGTGAAACCGAGGTACTCGGCGAGATCGTGATCGTTGTGGCGCCGGCCCCGCCGCGAGAGGAGGACCCGGCTGATCTGGCGGCACTCGTGCTCGCGCGCGCCGAGGCGGGGGAGCGCCTCAAGGACGCCGCGAAGGCCGTTGCGCGCGAACACGAGCGGGTATCCGCACGAGAGCTCTACGACGCAGCCCTCGCGCACAAGAACGGGGGATAGCCCTCCTTATAGCTGAAAGGGCGCCCCACCGTGAAGTGGGGCGCCCTTTCGCGAAGTGCTGAAATCAGCCGTCGATCTCGATGAGGCCGCGCTGGTACGCCTTCGCGAGGCGGCGCGGAACCGAGGCGGTACGACCGCGAACGGTAACCTTGACGAGATCGGTGGTCTCGGCCTTCCAGTTCGCGCGGCGCGAACGGGTGCGGGCCCGGGACATCTTAAACTTAGGCACTGCCATGATGCGCTCCTTGCTCGAACTGCGTGAAAAATCGGGGTGGCGCACGGGCTAGATTCCCCGGCTGGGTCCCACGGGATCGCCAAAGGGGAGTGCTCGCGCACAACAGGAATCAATCTAAGCATATTTTTGGCTTTTGCGCGCGCGAGGAGGCTTCGCGTGTGTTGGGCTTCACGGGCGCGGGGTCCGACGCTTGCCCCGCACTAGGATGGCCCCATGAGCAACGCAGTGAACTCTCGTTCTGCAACCGCCGAAAGCGGCCACACTCGCGATCTGACGTGGCCGGAGGCCCCCGAGCCTCTCCCCGGCCCCGTGATTGATAACCACGCACACCTCGACTTTTCCGACGGTGAGGGGTCACACGGCATCGAAGAACACGTCGCGTGGGCAGAGCGTGCCGGGGTACGCGGCATCATCACGATTGGCTGCGACCTCGTCTCAGCACGGTGGACGGCCGACGTTTTGCGCGGCGAGCACATTCCCTCCGAGCACCGAGCGTTCGTCGCAGAGCGCTTGCGCGGGGGTGTGTCGATCCACCCGAATGATGCGGTCAATCATGTCGTAACCGGCAAGGGACGCAACGGCGAGGAACTTTGCTCTCTTGACGAGGCAATAGCGGAGATTTCCGAACTTCTCGACACTCCCGGCATGGTGACGATTGGCGAGACCGGGCTCGACTGGTTCCGCACCTCCCGCAAGAAGCCCGAACGGCGTGATGCGCAGATCCAAAGCTTTCGCATGCATATCGCGCTCGCGAAAGAAAAGGGCCTTCCCATGCAAATCCACGATCGTGACGCGCATCGCGACGTTCTCGACGTTCTCGATACCGAGGGCACCCCGGAGCGCACGGTTTTTCATTGCTTTAGCGGAGACGCGCAGTTTGCGCGCGAGGCCCTCGATCGTGGCGCGTACCTGTCCTTCTCTGGTACCTCGACCTTCAAAAACGCCGCCTATCTTCGCGAGGCGCTTGCCATTACGCCTCTCAACCGCATCATGGTGGAAACGGATGCCCCGTTCCTCACGCCTGAGCCTTTCCGCGGCCGCCCCAACTCGAGCTACCTCATTCCGCACACGATGCGCGTGATCGCTGAGGCGAAGGGCCTGAGCCTCGAGGAGGCATGTGCGGGAGTCCTCGCGACCGAGCGAGAGGTCTACGGATTCGCGGGGGCAGAGGGGTGAGCGGCACTTCGCGCGCGCTCGATAGCGGTACGCGTCTTCTGACCCCGCGCGATATTCGTGCGCTTGCCGAAGAGCGTGGGATCACACCCACGAAGAAGCGTGGGCAAAACTTCCTGCTTGATGCCAACACCGTGCGCGCGATTGTCGAACGCGCGGGCGTGAAGCGCGGCGACGTCGTGCTTGAGGTCGGGCCGGGGCTCGGTTCACTCACGCTCGGTCTTCTCGATGCGGGTGCATTTGTCGGGGCAGTCGAGCTCGATGAGGCCCTTGCCGCGCTCCTGCCGTCTACCGTCGCGGCGAAGCAGCTGGAGAGCTCGCGCCTCGCGCTCGTACATGCGGATGCGCTCGCACTCACCGTGCTTCCGGTTCCGGACGGTGCACCCAGCGCTCCCACACGGCTCGTCGCGAACCTTCCCTACAACGTTGCGACCCCGATCCTCCTGACCATCCTTGAGCGCTTCGAGGTCATCACCGAGGCGCTCGTCATGGTCCAGCTCGAAGTCGCCGAGCGGATCGCCGCAAAGCCCGGCTCAAAAATCTATGGCGCGCCGAGCGCGAAGGCTGCGTGGTACGGCAGTAGCGAACTTGCAGGCCGTATCTCCAGGCGCGTGTTCTGGCCTGAGCCAAACGTCGGCAGCGCACTCGTGCGAGTGCGCCGCGACCGCGTGCAGGCCGAGGGGGAGGCCCCGCGCGAAGCGGTGTTCGACGTTATCGACCACGCTTTTCTCCAGCGTCGCAAAACTCTGCGGGCCGCGCTCAAGCCGTGGGCAGGAAGCGGCGAGCGCGCCGGGGCGATCCTCGAGCGCGCCGGCATCGATCCTCAGCGCCGCGGTGAAACACTTGCGATCGAGGAGTTCATCGCCATCGCCAATAGCGCGCGCGCCGAAGAGGGCTAGAGCATCACATCAGCGGCCCCGCCGTTTCGTCGGTCGGGCGGCAGGGACGTAGGCTCGTGGCGTGAGTCTTCTTCTTGTCGGCGCCGAACAGCTGCATCTTCAGTACCCGAATCGAGTCGTGCTCGATTCTGTCACCCTCGGTATTTTCGAGGGCGATCGCATTGGGATCGTGGGGCGCAATGGCGATGGCAAGAGTTCTCTCATTCGACTCCTGTTTGGCGAACTTGAACCGTACAGCGGGCGCGTGACGCCGAGGAACGGCGTGCGCATGGGGCTTTTGTCTCAGTCCGACAACTTGGACGAGACCTCGACAGTCGGGCAGGAAATCGTCGGAGATGCCCCCGAGCACGAGTGGGCCTCAGACCCAAAGATCCGCAACATTATTGCGGGGCTGCTGAGCGACATCCCGTTCGAGCGCAGCATCGGCGCGCTTTCCGGTGGCCAGCGCCGCCGCGTTGCGCTTGCCAAGCTGCTCGTGGGCGATTGGGACGTGATCGGTCTCGACGAGCCCACAAACCACCTCGACCTCGAGGGCATTCACTGGCTTGCACGCCACATCAAAGGGCGTTGGGGAGCTGGGCAAGGCGCCTTTATCGTCATCACCCACGATCGTTGGTTCCTCGATGAGGTTTGCACGTCGACGTGGGAGGTTCACGACGGCATCGTCGAGCCGTTCGAAGGTGGCTATGCTGCCTATGTTCTTCAGCGCGTCGAACGCGACCGTATTGCCGCGGCGACCGAGCAAAAGCGCCAGAACCTGGCCCGGAAGGAGCTCGCCTGGCTTCGCCGTGGCGCTCCGGCGCGAACGTCGAAGCCCCGCTTCCGTATCGAGGCAGCGAACGCCCTGATCGCGGATGTCCCTGAGGTGCGGAACCCATTGGAGCTCAAGCGCCTCGCGACTGCCCGGCTCGGCAAGGACGTCGTTGACCTCCTTGACGTGGGCGTGAGCTACGGCGATCACGTGATCTTTTCTGACGTCACGTGGCGCATCGCTCCGGGCGAGCGTACCGGCGTCCTCGGCGCCAACGGCGCCGGTAAGTCCACGCTCCTCAGTTTGATTGCGGGCACCCTTGAGCCTACGCAGGGCCGAGTTAAGCGCGGCAAGACCGTTGAGATTGCCGTCCTCGATCAGCAGTTCCGCGAGCTTCAGGACATCGCTGGCGAGCGCGTGCGCGACGTGCTCGCGCGCACGAAGACGACCTTCACGATCGATGGCAAAGACTTCACTCCCGCGAAATTGCTCGAGCGCCTCGGTTTTGCCAAGGATCACCTCTCCACACGCGTCGAGGATCTCTCGGGTGGCCAGCGTCGGCGCCTCCAGCTCCTCCTCGTGCTCTTGAGCGAACCGAATGTTCTCATTCTGGACGAACCCACGAACGACGTCGACACCGACATGCTCACGGCTCTCGAGGACATGCTCGATTCGTGGCCCGGAACTCTCATTGTCGTCTCGCACGATCGCTACCTCCTTGAGCGCGTGAGCGATCAGCAGTATGCGGTCATGGGAGGGACTCTCCGTCATCTTCCCGGCGGGGTGGACGAATACCTGTCGCTGCGCGCACAGGAAGAACGCGAACGCACGGGTGGGGGCGAAGGCAGTGCAAAATCCGACGCTACCTCGGCCCCGGCCAGCGGCCTCTCCGGCGCGGAGCGCAGGGCCGCCGAGAAGGAAGCCAGTGCGATTGAGCGACGCATCGATAAGCTCCGCTCGCAAATCGAGAACATCCACGCGGAGCTCACCGAGCACGACCCCACGGACTTCGAAGGCTTGACTGCGCTCGGTCAAAAAGTACGCGAGCGCGAGAGGGAGATCGCCGAGATCGAGGAGCGCTGGCTCGAGATCCTCGAGCAGATCGAAGAAGGCTGAAACGCGGCGCTAGGGGGAGATGCGGCGCACCCGCTCACGGGTATTGCCATTATTGCGCCCTGCCATGACCGTGCTTTTGACGCCGTTGCGACGCCTGCCGGGAGTATCGAACGCCTGGACATTCGACACGCCGATACGGGTCTCGCTTTCGAATCGATATTTCTTATCGGTGTTGCGGTAGCGCAGGAAGAAGAACGAGTAGATCGACGTGAAGACGATGAACGCGAGAACGAAGGGCGCGGCGATGACCGCAACGCTCACATCGTCGCCGCTACTCGAGCTAGATTCCGCGAGGATCTGGCCGGCGACGAGGATCGAACCGCTGGCCGTGAGAATGGGGCTCATAGGACGACCGCTCCAATCGCGAGGGGGAATGTGATGGCGAAGGTGGCGATCGCGGCGAGTGCAGCGCAGCCGAACAGCTTGACCTTGTCGACCGGAACCGAGCCCATCGTGCGGCCGTTTCGGCCGTTCACCGCGATGTAGTGGATCATGCCGGTGCGATCGTCCTGGTAGCTGTACAGCCAGATCGGAAGGTAGAGCGCAACCCAGCGCGTGCCGTGGATCTCGAGCTCTTCGCTTTCCCAGCGAACGCCGCGGTCGTAGTCGCGGATCATGAGGTCTGCACGTGAGCGAGCGATCGAGAGGAAGTTGCTTTCGACCGTGTCGTCGATGTCGTCGATATCGAGGTCGCGGCGCTCCGAGGTGAAGCCCGCAAGGTAGTTCGAGTTGTAGGCGACGGCGTTCTTCGTATCGAACGGGAGAATCGCGTTGAGCACATTGTTGGTGTTGATGCTCGTGTTCATGTTCGCGCGCGAACTGTTCGTTTCCGCAATGAGGTCGTCGACCGTGAAATCGAACTTGCGCCCGAGCGTGTATTCGCGAATATCCGAGACTCGTTCGTCCTGGTCGTTGCCGATGTGGCGCGTGTAGCGGCGGAGCGTGACCTCGCCTCGCCCCTCGATGGTTGCGGTGAGGTTGCCGTCGACTGTCATGTACGGCACGTACACGCCTACGACGTTCTCGGGCGTGAAGTTTGCCTTGAATTGGCTCGTGGCGAAGAATCGACGATCTCCGGCGAATTCGCGTACCTTTTCGACACCCTGTTCATGCGTGAGGGCGAAGGGCAACACGGCATCGGGAACGGCGCCATTCGGGATCTGCTGGTTGATCGATAGCACCTGGCGGCACCAGTGGCAGCGCGCCTGGAGCGATTCGTTCGCTTTGATAACGACCTCGGCACCGCAGCCCTGGCACTTGAGGGTAACGACGGTGGTGTCGACGGCGATGTCATGCGTACCCGAGCCGCGAACAACGCCCCGCAGCTGTTCGATGGGGGAGTCGAGTCCAAAGGCCGTTTCCGCGACCTTCTCGTTGAATTCGAAGCGGCAATACCGGCACACGAGCGCCTGGTGCTGGAGCGAGTAGCCGATGTCGGTCGAGCCGCACCTGGGGCATTTATCGAAGCCGTCAGCTTTCCCACTTGCCGTGTTGACGACGTGCTCGGGGGTGGGGTCAACGAGCGCATCAACAACGTCTTGCGACGCGGTCCGGCCCTTGACGACATTCGCATCACTCATGTCGGGGCCACTCACGTTCGGCGCTCCCTCGGGCGTGGGGCGCATCGAACCGGCCCCCGGGCCTTCGGAAGGCATGGGGGCCGGTTGCGGGCCGGGTGCGTAGGTCAAAGGCCGAGCGCCTTCTTCTTTGCCGCCTCGTAGTCAGCCTCGGTGATGAGACCCTGGTCGAGCATTTGCTTGAACTGGGCGAGTTTCTCCGCGGGGTTCGGCTCGGCGCCGCCTTGGTTGGACTGCGCCTGCTGGCTCTGCTGGCCCTGCGGGCTCTGGCCCTGGCCGGCGAACGGACCCGACGCTTGCGCAGGCTGCACGAGGCCTCCAACGGCACCGGCTCCCATGCCCATCATCGCGAGGCCCGTGCCGCCTCCGTTCTCGCCGGCGGACTGCACGCCGCGCGCGACAGCCTGGTTGACGAAGCTCTGGTTGCGGTTGCCCGAAAGCGCATCGGCAGCCTGAACATCCTTGAGGAGCTTTCGCGTGTTCTCGTCGTACTCAATCGACGCGATCGCGACTTTTTCGATGACGAGGCCGCGATCGGTCGTCCAGCGGTAGTTTTCTTCGACCACGCTCGAGAGGGAGGCCGCGAGCCCGAGCGAATCCGACTGGATTTTTGTGATGCGGTTGTTCTTGTCCGGGTCATTCGTGTAGCGCGAGAACGCCGGGGCGAGCGAGGAGACGACTTCCTGGAAGAGCTGGTTTGCGGCGTCGTTTTCGGTATCGGTGAAGTCGAAGATTGGTGCATTCGCCGAGATGTAAACGGCGGGAACCCAGTTGTGGATGAACAGGAGCGGATCCACGATGCGGATCGTGTAGGTGCCGCGTGCGACGGCTCCCACCTGGGCGTTCATGTACTGATCATCCCAGTAGATTTCCGATTGAGTGCCGAAACGGTTGTTCGGGAGCTCCTTGAGGCTCACAAAGAACGCGAGCTGCTGCGATCCTGGTTGGCCGCCAAACTTGAAACGCTCCCACGACGTCTCGAGCGTTGACGCAAGAATGCCGTCGTTCGCGAACACGGTGCGGGAATTCGGGTCGCCCGAATGCCACTCGTAGCCGCCCGCCTCGGTAATGAGGCCGGTGACACGGCCGTCCTGGAGCGTGACGAGAGCGTAGCCCGCCGGCACGACAATCCGCGATCCGTTGCTAATGATGTTTTCGCTGCCGCGAGTGTTCGAGCCGCGCCCCGCGTTTGTTCCTCGCGGAACCGCGGGGAAAAGGGCCGCGGTGGGCGGGAGGTTGGAGGGGACGGTCAGAAAGTCCTTCCACTGATCGGCAAAAGTACCGCCCAGCGCGTCCTTGAAAGCCTGGATGAAACCCACGAAATCTCCTCTGTTAGAGCCGACGGACCGAGTATAGAGGATCTAGGTCACAGACAAACGGTGTTATCTGTGGGGTTATTTCTTCTTCGAGTGTCGGTTGGTCGTGAGGAGCCTCGGTTCAGATTCGAGGCCGCGAAGCCCGTTCCACGCGAGGTTCACAATATGGCTCGCGACAACCTCTTTCGAAGGGCGACTCGTCTCAAGCCACCACTGGCCGGTGTAAGAAACGATTCCGACGAGCATCTGCGCGTACATCGCCGCGTGCAGCGACGTGTACTTCTGTGCACGCATGTGCCTCACGAGAAGGTCTTCGACCTGGCTCGCGACGTCCACGAGAAGCGCCGAATACGTTCCCGACGTTTGTGAAGCCGGGGAGTCGCGCACGAGAATTTGGAAACCGTCCTCGTTTTCCTCGATATAGGTCAAGAACGCGAGCGCGGCCTTCTCCACGAGTACGCGGGGGTGCTGGTGAACATCGTGGAGCGCATCTCCAAGGACGCGCAGGAGGTGATCCGTTTCGCGATCGACGATCACGGCATAAAGACCCTCCTTGCCTCCAAAGTGCTCATAGACGATCGGCTTCGACACTCCTGCCTTCGCCGCAACTTCCTCGACACTCGTCGCGTTGTAACCCCTCTGCGCAAAAAGTGAGCGGCCGACGACGACAAGCTGCTCGCGTCGCTGGCGGCCCGTCATGCGGGGAGAGCGAGCGCGAGGGGGACGTGAATCAGACATGTGCAACATTTTCGCACGCCGAGGCGCGTACCGTTTTCGCTCTCGCGGCTTGAGGGGCTAGGCTTGTCCCCGGCGCCCTCGGGCCCATCCGCGATGGTGTAATCGGCAACACCCCAGTTTTTGGTTCTGGTATTCCAGGTTCGAGTCCTGGTCGCGGAACGATCCAGCACCGGATTCATCGCACCGGACACAAGGAGCACCTTTCCGTGGCACATTATTCGCCCGCAGCTGTCGTCGTCCTCGCAGCCGGCGCAGGAACTCGCATGAAATCCGCTCTTCCCAAGGTTCTCCACCCCGTATGTGGCACCTCGATGCTCATGCACGCGATCAACGCAGCGCGCGGAACGGGCGCCGGCGAGATCGTCGCGGTCGTCCGCCACGAGCGTGAACAGGTTCTCTCTCACCTCGCGCAGAACGCTCCCGAGGTCGTCACCGCCGATCAGGATGATATCCCCGGCACTGGCCGCGCCGTTCAATGCGGTCTCGACAAGGTTGAGGCGACCGTCGGAACCGTACTCGTGACCTACGGCGACGTCCCCCTGCTCCAGTCAGAAACGCTCCGCGCCTTCGTCCAGGCCCACGAGGAGTCTGAATCGTGCGTGTCGATCCTCACCGCTCACCTCGACGACCCGACCGGATACGGCCGCATCGTGCGCAGCGCCGACGGCTCCCAGGTCGAAGCTATCGTCGAGCATAAGGACGCGAACGACGAGCAGCGTTCGATCACCGAAATCAACTCGGGAATCTGTGCATTCGACCTGGCATTCTTGCGCGAAGCCCTCACGAAAGTTGGCACCGATAACGCCCAAGGCGAGATGTACCTCACCGACGTTCCCGGTATCGCCCGTGCCGAGGGGCAAAAAGTCACCGCGTACGTCATTGATGACGCAATCCAGGTGGAAGGCGCCAACGATCGGGTCCAACTCAGCGAGCTCGGTGTCGAAATGAACCGTCGGACCCTCGTGCGCCACATGCGCGCCGGCGTGAGCGTCATCGATCCCTCCTCGACGTTCATCGACCCCGAAGTCGAGATTGGGCAGGACACGACAATCCTCCCCGGCGTGCAGTTGCACGGGCACTGTGTCATTGGCGGCGACGTAACCGTTGGGCCGGACACGACCCTGACCGACGTCACCATTCACGACCGAGCCGAGGTTGTGCGCACTCACGGCTTCGGCGCGGTCATCGGGGAAGGGGCGACCGTGGGGCCCTTCACCTACCTGCGGCCGGGGACCGTTCTCGGCGCCCGCGGCAAGATCGGTGGCTTCTGCGAAACCAAGAATGCGGAGATTGGCGATGGCGCAAAGGTTCCCCACCTTTCCTACGTGGGTGATGCCGAGATCGGCGAGGGGACGAACATTGGTGCGGCAACGATCTTTGCGAACTACGATGGGGTGAACAAGCACAGGAGTGTCGTCGGCAAACACGTGCGCGTTGGAAGCGACAGCGTCCTCGTCGCACCTGTGACAATCGGCGACGGTGCGGCAACGGGAGCTGGAACGATCGTCCTTAAAGACGTCCCGCCCGGCGCCCTTGCCGTGAACGCTACGAAGCCTCGCATTACCGAGGGGTGGACGCTCACCAAGCGCACGGGCACCGCCGCGGCCGAAGCCGCCGAACAAGCGCTTGACCACGACTCTCGAACCGCAACCACCGAGGAGAAGTAAAACGATGAGCGGCATCATCACCAGCGGAGAAAAGCACCTCGTTCTCGTTTCGGGGCGCGCCCACCCCGTGCTCGCCGAGGAAGTCGCCAAGGAACTCGGTGTTGACCTTCTCCCGACGGACGCGTGGGATTTCGCCAACGGCGAGATCTACGTGCGCTACGGTGAGAGTGTGCGCGGGGCGGACGTCTTCGTTCTCCAGTCGCATCCGGCTCCCATCAATAACTGGCTCATGGAGCACCTCATCATGGTGGACGCGCTCAAGCGCGCGTCCGCGAAGCGCATCACGGCGATCGCCCCGAGCTACCCGTACGCTCGCCAGGACAAAAAACACCGTGGCCGCGAGCCGATCTCGGCCCGACTGGTCGCCGATCTGTATAAGACCGCCGGAATCGACCGCCTCATCTCGGTGGACCTGCATGCGCCGCAGGTTCAGGGCTACTTCGACGGTCCCGTCGACCACCTCATGGCCATGCCCATCCTCGCGAAGTACGTCGAGTCGACCTACGGCGACGAAGATCTGTGCGTTGTCTCGCCAGACGCCGGCCGCATCGGCGTGGCTGAGAAGTGGGCGAAGCGCCTTGGTGGCGTGAACCTTGCCTTCGTGCACAAATCGCGCGACCCGCGTCGCCCCAACCAGGCCGTTGCGAAGCGCATCATCGGTGACGTGCAAGGAAAGACCTGCATCCTCGTCGACGACATGATCGATACCGCGGGAACGATCGTGCAGGCCGTCGAAGCCCTCACGAAGAACGGCGCGAGCTCCGTGGTAGTGGCCACGACGCACCCGATCTTCTCGGACCCGGCCGTTGAGCGCCTCAAGAATTCGGCGGTGCGCGAGGTTATCGCGACCAACACGCTGCCCATCCCCGAGGAAAAGCAGTTCGAGAATCTCACGATCCTTTCGATCGCACCGCTTCTCGCACGTGCGATCCGTGCCGTCTTCGATGACGGCTCTGTGACCTCGCTGTTCGACGGCGACGCCTAATCACCTCGTCTGTCACCGGTCGCGCAGTCTGCTCGGCGTGACGTGCCTCGCTTCACGTCGCACTTTGTCGAGTGACTACGCGGCCGTGCCGTATGATTGGACGGTACTTCGGCGAGGGAGGGGCTTCGACCCACTCCGTTATCGACGCGGTTGAATCCTTGGGCTCGTGCTCCCACGTGCTCGGGGCGCGCCGTCTCGCCCCGCTTCACACCCAAGGAGTTTCACATGGCCGAGAACATCAAGGTCGACATCCGTTCCGACTTCGGCAAGGGCTTTGCACGCCGCATGCGCGCCGAAAGCAAGATCCCCGCGGTCCTGTACGGCCACGGCACCGAGCCGGTTCACCTCGCGCTCCCGTATCACGCGACGGCTCTTGCCGCGCGTCACTCGAACGCTCTTCTCGAGCTTGAGATCCCGAACGCTGAAAACGAGCTCGCGATCATCAAGGACATTCAGCGCCACCCGCTCTCGCGCGACATTCTCCACATCGACCTCCTCATCGTGAAGCGCGGCGAGAAGGTTGAGGTTGACATCCCCGTGACCGTCGAAGGCGAGCCTCAGTCGCCCGCCGTTGCCGTGGTTGACATTCAGGAGATCACCCTCCTCGCCGATGCACTCAGCCTTCCCGAACACATCGTCGTCGACGTTGAGGGCAAGGTCGAAGGCGATGCGATCTACGCCGGTGACCTCGATCTTGGAGACGCCGAGCTCGTTACCGATCCCGAGTTCCTCGTGGTGTCGATCCAGGTCCCGCAGGTCGACGAGGCCGACCTCGAGACGCCTGGCTCCGAGGACGACGAGGAAGCGGCAGAGGATGCTGCCGAGGAGTCGTCGGAGGGCGACGACGAGTGAGTTCTGATCCGCGACTTCGCGGATCGTGAAATCTAATGCAGGGGCGTCGCACACAGGTGCGGCGCCCCTGTAGCCTTTTCGGGGGCCGACGGTCGCCGGCCAGCCGGCGGTGACCAGGTTTTCTCCTGGATTAGTGCGGAAAGTAGAGTTGTGAGCGAGACGATGCTGATTGTGGGCCTCGGGAACCCTGGCCCCAAGTATGAAGCGACGAGACACAATGTCGGGCACATGGTGCTTGATCGACTTGCCGAGTGGGCCGGCGCCTCGTTCAAACGGCACAAAAAGGCCAATGCTTCAGTTATTGAGGGGCACATGGGGGCGCCGGGTACCGGCCGCCGGGTGATTCTGGCGAAACTTGGGTGCTACATGAACACTTCGGGTGGGCCCGTGTCTGCGCTCGCGCAGTACTACGGGATCGAGCCTGAGAATCTCATCGTCGTACACGATGAGATCGATACGCAGTTCGGTGCGATTAAAGCGAAGATCGGCGGGGGAGAAGGCGGTCACAACGGCCTTCGTGATATCTCGCGTGCGCTCGGCACCAAAGACTATTTGCGCGTGCGCGTCGGCGTGGGGCGTCCCCCGCAGGGGCGCGATACCGCGGATTTCGTCCTGGCTCCTTTTTCCTCGTCGGAGCGCAAGGTACTTGATGACCTCGTGACCTCGGCCGGGCAGTGCGTGGAGATGCTCGTGGAGCAGGGCCTCGTGGCGGCGCAGCAGGAGTTTCATTCGCGCGAGGCGATCCGCCCGTGAGCATCGCCCCCGTTCTCGCCGCCGCGGCGCACTCTGCTGATCTCGCGCGCTTCGTCGAAGCGCGTTCCACCGCCGAGGGCGTATCGATCATCGCCCCGAGCGGCATGCACCCGCTTTATCTTGCCGAGGCCGCTTCGCGCAGGGGACCGTCGGACCCGCTCGTCGTGGTGACCGCAACGACGCGTGAAGCAGAAGATCTTGCCGCCCAGATCGAGGCTCTCGTCCCGGCCGCGAAGGTTGCGCTGTTCCCCGCCTGGGAGACTCTTCCGCACGAGAGGCTTTCGCCGCGTAGCGACACGGTCGCGCGTAGGCTTTCCACGCTCTATTCACTGGCGCATCCGGACGAAACGGGTGGGGTCGAGGTACTCATGGTGCCTGTGCGTGCACTCGTGCAGCCGATGGCGCGCGGACTTGAGAATCTAGCGCCGGTTCATCTCGAGCGCGGCGACTTCATTGCGATCGACGAGCTTGTGGAGAAGCTCGTCGGTGCGGCGTACTCGCGCGTGGACATGGTCTCCTCGCGCGGTGAGTTTGCGGTGCGTGGCGGTATTGTGGACGTGTTCCCGCCGACACTCTCGCATCCCGTCCGCCTCGATTTTTTCGGCGACGAGCTTGAAGAGATCCGTTTCTTTTCCGTCGCGGATCAGCGCTCGATGGAGGATACTCTCGAAGCGTTCGATGCACCCGCGTGCCGTGAGATTCTTCTGACGGAGGACGTGCGCGCGAGAGCACGCGCCGCGATCGCGCAGCTGCCCGGCGCCGCTGACATCCTCTCGCGGCTTGCGGAGGGCATTGCCGTCGAGGGCATGGAGTCGCTGACTCCGCTTCTGGTGGGGGAGATGGTGAGCCTCGCGGACCTACTTCCCGAGCATTCGAGCCTTGTGTTCGTCGAGCCCGAACGCATTCGCACGCGTGTCGATGAGCTCGTGCGCACAACGGAAGAGTTCCTTGAGGCGGCGTGGTCGAGTGCAGCGCAGGGCGGTGCCGTGCCGATCGATGTGTCGCAGGCAAGCTTCTCGTCGCTCGAGGACACACTCGGCGAGCTTGAGGCCCGACACCTCCCGGTCTCCACGCTTGCCCCGTTCGGGCTCGATGCCGACCTCACGTCCGAGGCGAAGCCGCACCCTGGATACGGCGGCTCGATCGCGAATGCGGCGCGCGACCTCGCACAGCACGTCAGTGACGGATGGCGAATCGTCCTCACGACCGCTGGAGCGGGTACCGGGCGCCACATCGCCGAGTCGCTCACTGAGGCGGGTGTCACGGCGCGGTTCAGCGCTGATCTCGACGAGGAGCTTTCCCGCTCGCACGTGAGCATCACGACCGGGCCGATCACCGAGGGAATCCTCCTCGAGGACATCAAACTCATGCTCTTGTGTGAGCGAGACATGACGGGGAAATCGGCCGCTCGCCGATCTGGTGGCAAGAAACTTGCCGCACGCCGCCGCGCGATGGTCGATCCGCTCCAGCTGTCGCCCGGGGACTATGTCGTTCACAACCACCACGGAGTCGGGCGGTTCGTGGAGATGACGAGCCGCACCGTAGGCACGGGCGATAAGCGCGCGACCCGCGAATACCTCGTCATCGAGTACGCGAGCTCGAAGAAGGGCCAGCCTGGTGATCGCCTCTACGTCCCGAGCGACCAGCTCGACCAGGTGACGAAGTACGTCGGAGGCGAGGCCCCGAGCGTGAACAAGATGGGCGGAAGCGACTGGTCGAAGACCAAGTCGCGTGCGCGCAAGGCCATCCGGGAGATCGCCGATGAACTCGTGAGGCTCTATAGCGAGCGCCAGCGCAGTTCGGGCTTTGCCTTCTCGCCCGATACCCCGTGGCAACACGAACTCGAGGACGCCTTCGAGTACACGGAAACTCCCGATCAGCTTTCGACGATCGACGACATCAAGCGGGATATGGAAAAGCCACTTCCCATGGATCGCCTCGTGTGCGGTGACGTCGGCTACGGCAAGACCGAAGTTGCGGTACGCGCGGCCTTCAAGGCTGTGCAGGATGGCAAACAGGTGGCGGTCCTATGCCCGACGACTCTTCTCGCTCAGCAGCACGTCGACACCTTCACAGAGCGATACGCGGGCTTTCCCGTCAACGTGCGTGGGCTTTCGCGCTTCCAAACCAAGGCTGAATCGGATGCGGTGATCGAGGGGCTCAAGGACGGTTCGGTCGACGTAGTGATCGGGACGCATCGCTTGCTCACGGGGCAGGTGCGTTTCAAGGACCTGGGGCTCATCATCGTGGACGAGGAGCAACGCTTCGGTGTTGAGCACAAGGAGACTCTCAAAGCATTGCGCACCAACGTCGATGTGCTGTCGATGTCGGCAACCCCGATTCCCAGGACCCTCGAGATGGCCGTCACGGGCATCCGTGAGCTTTCCACTCTCGCGACTGCGCCAGAGGAGCGCCATCCCGTGCTCACCTACGTTGGCGCGCACGAGGATGCTCAGGTCAAGGCCGCGATCCGCCGCGAACTCTTGCGTGAGGGGCAGGTGTTCTTCATCCACAACCGCGTCGAGGATATTGAGCGCACCGCCGCGCACTTGCGTGAGCTCGTGCCCGATGCACGAGTGGAGGTCGCCCACGGCAAGCTTAACGAGGCCCAACTCGAGCGAGTCATCCTCGACTTTTGGGAGAAGCGCTTCGACGTACTCGTGTGCACGACGATTGTGGAAACGGGCCTCGACATTTCGAACGCAAATACCCTGATCGTGGAGAATGCGGACAGATTTGGTCTCTCGCAGCTTCACCAGCTTCGCGGAAGGGTGGGGCGCTCGCGCGATCGCGCCTACGCGTACTTCCTGTATCCGGCGACGAAACCGCTCACGGAAACAGCGCACGATCGCCTCACGACGCTTGCGACGCACTCGGAGCTCGGTGCAGGCATGCAGGTCGCGATAAAGGACCTCGAGATCCGCGGGGCAGGGAACTTGCTCGGCGGCGAGCAGTCCGGGCACATTGCCGGTGTGGGCTTTGACTTGTACGTACGCATGGTCGGCGAGGCTGTCGCAGCGTTCAAGGGCGAATTCGACCATACGGCGAAGGACACGAAGGTCGAATTGCCCCTGAACGCGCACATTCCCGTCGAGTACATCGATTCCGAGCGCCTACGCCTCGAGGCATACTCGAAGATTTCGGCGTCGAAGAGTGTCGACGAGCTCGAGAGCGTGCACTCCGAGCTCGAGGACCGTTACGGCGTGCCGCCTGCGGAGGTCGAGCGTCTCTTTCACGTCGCGCGCTTCCGCCTGGATGCCTCCGAAGCTGGGATCGACGAGGTGCAGGTACAGGGCAAGATGATCCGCTTCGCGCACGTGGACGTCACGGACAGCGTGCAGCTCAAGCTCCGCAGGTTGTATCCGGGAACGGTGCTCAAGCCTGCCCTTCGCCAGGTTCTCGTCCCGCATCCGCGCACTCAGCGTGTCGGTGGTATTCCCCTCACCGACGAGGCCCTGCTCGAGTTCTGCCGCGGCGTGATTGCACAGCTGAAGCCCGCATGGGCGAAAGAACGGGGTATCGAGCTTGCCGAGCAGCCGTCGGAACCCTCCCGCCCGCGTTCGTTCGGTTCGCGATCACCGCGCGCAAGTAGGCTCGAAAACTCACGTCGTGACGCGCCGCAAGGGACGCGCCAGGCGGGTCTTGGACGAAAGGGGCACGCGTGATGAACGGGTCTTTTTCGGGCGAGCTCAAGGTTGTTCCCGTTTCGCCCCTGAATGCGCCAGGGCTTATGACGGCGCGCGGCTGGGACACTCTCAGGGGCGCCGCGAGCGTTGCCCTGTCGTGCGCGCACCCGGCGTGGGAGGCACACGTGCGCGAGGCCGGGATCGAGTGCGTGCGGCTTGAAAGCGCAAGTGCACACGAGCTTGCGCGCTCGGTCGGCGCGTGGCTCGAGGATTCCGACGGCTGCCCGGGCGGGTATCTCGCCTGGCTCTGCGATTCCGAGCACCCCCACCTTCCGTCGCCTATCGAGACGATTGGCGCGCTCGAAGAGGCCTCCGGTGGGCCCATCGATGCGGATTATGTTTTCGCGTCCCCCGTCGCTCCCGGCGCTGCGGTCGTCGAGTCGGTGAGGATCATGCACGAGCTTCGAAGCCCAGGGGGTGATCCGTGGAGCGCTGCCCAGACACACGGTTCTCTTTCGCGATACTTGCTCGAGGAAACCCACGAAGTTCTTGCTGAACTTGAGCGCGAGCCGATTCGTACGTCGGAGCTCGTTGACGAGTTCGGGGACCTGCTGTTTCAGCTCGTGTTTCATGCCCGAATCGGCATGGAGGAAGCTGAGCCGTGGACGCTGGATTCGGTTGCCCGGTCTCTCAACGCGAAAATGTATCGCCGAAACCCGCATGTGTTTGGACCCGAGCGCGAGGATTTGAGCATTGAGGAGATTACGGCGCGGTGGGACCGCATCAAGTCGCAGGAGAAGCCGCGCCGTGCACTCGCCGAGGGGATTCCACTCGCCCTTCCCGCACTCCAGCGGGCGTTCAAGATCGCCGCGCGTGCGCAAGCTGCGGGGCGGGAGGAAGAGCTCAGGGCTGTCGTTGAGAACAGCGCGTCGAATGGGAGTATCGCCTCTCGAATAATGGCGATCGTGCTCGAGGCTGCAGCGCGTGATGAGGATCCCGAATCGGCTCTTCGCGCACTCGTGGCGAGGGTCGAGGCGCAATTGGCTCGCGACTGAGGTCCCACTCCGTGACCTGGGTCGCATTCGCCGCGCCGGGGGTGCGCAAAACCCTTCAGGTAGATCACACGATCCGCACTAGACTTGAGGGCGAAGGTCAAAGGCGACCCGCCACTTGAAAATCCTGACTAAGGAGGCCATCTCATGGCATTCATCTTCGACGTTCGCGGTCGCGAGATTCTTGATTCGCGCGGCAACCCCACCGTTGAGGTCGTTCTGACGACCGACGAGGGCTACCAGTTCCTCGGCCAGGTTCCTTCGGGTGCCTCGACCGGTGCATTTGAGGCCGTTGAGCGCCGCGATGGTGACAAGGGCCGTTACCTCGGCAAGGGCGTTTCGCAGGCTGCCGCCGCGGTTGCCGAAGAGCTCTCCGAAAAGATCGAGGGCATGGACGTGACCGACCAGCGCGCGATCGACCTCGCGATGATTGACGCGGACGGCACCGACAACAAGGGCAAGATCGGCGCGAACGCCATTCTCGGCGTGTCGATCGCTGTCGCGAAGGCTGCCGCTGCGGAAGCAGAGCTGCCCCTCTACCGCTACGTGGGCGGTCCGAACGCACACGTGCTTCCCGTCCCCATGATGAACATCCTCAACGGTGGCTCGCACGCGGATTCGAACGTGGACATCCAGGAGTTCATGATCGCCCCGATCGGTGCCCCGACCTTCGTCGAGGCAGTCCGTATGGGTGCCGAGGTTTACCACAACCTCAAGAAGGTTCTCCACGACCGTGGTCTCGCGACGGGTCTCGGTGACGAGGGTGGCTTCGCGCCGAACCTCGAGTCGAACCGCGCCGCTCTCGATCTCATCATCGAGGCCATCGAGAAGGCTGGCTACACCCCGGGCAAGGACGTCGCGCTCGCTCTCGACGTTGCTGCGTCGGAGTTCTTCGAGGACGGCTCCTACCTCTTCGAGGGTGAAAAGAAGTCTGCCGAGGACATGATCGCCTACTACGGCGAGCTCGTTGAGTCCTACCCGCTCGTCTCGATTGAGGACCCGCTCGACGAGGAAGACTGGGACGGCTGGGTTGCCATCACCGAGAAGCTCGGCGAGAAGGTTCAGCTCGTTGGCGACGACCTCTTTGTGACCAACCCCGTGCGTCTCGGTAAGGGCATCGAAAATGGTGCCGCCAACGCGCTCCTCGTGAAGGTGAACCAGATCGGCACCCTCACCGAGACCTTTGAGGCCGTGGATCTGGCGACCCGCAATGGCTTCTCCTCGATGATGTCGCACCGCTCCGGCGAGACCGAGGACACCACGATCGCCGACCTCGCTGTCGCGCTTGGTACGGGCCAGATCAAGACCGGTGCTCCCGCTCGCGGTGAGCGCGTCAACAAGTACAACCAGCTCATCCGTATCGAGGATGAGCTCGGCGACTCGGCCGTCTACGCGGGCGCTTCGGCATTCCCGCGCTTCAAGGCCTGAGCGGTTTACGATAGGGCTCATGCCTGATTCGTTAAAGCACCGAAGGGGCGCCCCGTCGAGACCGGCGGGGCGCTCCTCGGCGTCGCGGCGGCGAACTCCCGCAGCCGCCCCCTCCACGCCTACCGGTCGCGCGAGTCGTCGCCGCACGAAGGCTGGGCACACCGCATCGGCGCGCACGGCAACTTCGGTAAGTGCGGGTGCGCGCAAGGTGCTGGCTCCTATTGCGGGGCTCACGGGGCGCTCGCTCGTGCTGCTGGCGATTACGCTTCTCGCGCTCGTGGCGCTCGTTCCCACCGTAAATGGGTACGTCATGCAGCAACAGCGCCTCAGCACCCTTCGTGCGCAGGTTGCCCAGCAAGAACGCGAGGTCGAAGGACTCGAGGCTCAGGTTGCGCGGTGGGAAGATCCGACGTTTGTCTCCGCGCAAGCGCGCGAACGTTTGCTCTTCGCCTACCCCGGGGAAACGCAGTATCGCCTGACAGATTCAAGTGGCGCCGAGGTTCCTCAAACAACTCAGGCCGCGCAGGCGGAACAGCGCGCGAAAACTGCGTGGTTTGGCACGATGTGGGATTCGCTCGTGGCCGCAAGTCAGGCCGCTCCTCCCGAGGACCCCGCCGAAAAGCAAGGCCCCTGAGGCCGATAGTTGCCCGAAAGGTTGTAGTGCTTTATGCCAACACCGCTTGATCCACTTCCGTTCGAGAGCGAGGCAACCGAGGCGGATCTCGCCCTCATGGCTCGCCAGCTTGGTCGAACGATGCGTGGCGTGCATTCGATCGCACGTCGCTGCGCGTGCGGGGCTCCCGCCGTTGTGCGCACGGTGCCGCGTCTGAGCGATGGATCGCCGTTTCCCACGAGCCTTTACCTCACGCTTCCGTCGATGGTCGAGGCCTGCTCGCGACTCGAGGCGCGGGGGTTGCTTGCTGAGTGGACCGCCGAGCTGGAAGAGAACAGTGAGCTTCAGCAGAGCTATGCGCGCGCCCACGAGCGGTACCTGGAGCGGCGCTCCGAACTCGGTAGTGCCGACGAGATCGATGGCATCAGTGCAGGCGGGATGCCGCACCGCGTGAAGTGCCTCCATGCCGTGGTCGGCCAGGCCCTTGCCGAGGGGCCGGGCGTGAACCCGTTTGGTGACCGCGCCCTCGAACTGGCCTCTGATGATACGACGATCGATCGATGCCGATGCGACCTCACCCCCGCAATGCTTGAGGAGGAAGGCGCATGAGCCGCAGGGTCGCCGCGATCGACTGCGGCACTAATTCGATTCGTCTTCTCGTCGCGGAAGAAGCGCCCGACGGCTCCTTGCGCGATATCGCGCGGGAGATGAAAATTGTGCGCCTCGGTCACGGGGTGGACCGCACAGGGCGCCTCGATCCTGAAGCGATCGACCGCACTCTTGAGGCCACTCGTCAGTATGCACGCGTGATCGAGCAAAACGCTGTCGAAGGCGTGCGCTTCGCAGCAACGAGTGCAAGCCGCGACGCTGAGAACCGAGCGGAGTTCATCGACGGGGTTCGGGAGATTCTCGGCATTGAACCCGAGGTCATCGAAGGGACCGAAGAGGCGGTGCTGAGCTATCGCGGTGCCGTGGCGACTCTTCCCGATCCCGGACCCTCGCCTCGCCTGATCGTTGATATCGGTGGCGGTTCAACCGAACTGGTCTACGGCGAGGATGCGCCGCGAGCCGAGATCAGCCTCGACATGGGGTCTGTTCGCCTCACGGAGCGCCACTTGAGCGCCGACCGCGTGAGTGAGGGCGACATTGAGGCCGCTGTCCGCGATATCGACGCGCTTATTGATGAGGCTTCTCAGACGATCGATTTTTCCGCAGTTCGCGGCATCGTGGGAGTCGCGGGAACCGTCACGACTTTGACCGCCGTTGCCCTCGGCCTCGAGGAATACACGCCCGAGGTGAGCCACGGCGCAAGCATTGATGCCGAGGAATTCACGGCTCTTAGCTATCGAATTCTTCGATCGAGCGCGGCGGAGCTCTCGGCGCTCCCGGCGATCCACCCGGGACGGATAGACGTGATCGGCGCGGGCGCGCTTATTTGGGCACGGATCCTCGAACGGGTTGCGAACGAAGGCACACTCGAGCGCGTCACGACGAGCGAACACGACATTCTCGATGGACTCGCGATGAGCGTGCTCGATTCACTCAGTTTGGAAGCGCCTCAACGTGGTTGAATTGCATCGTTAGCGATGTGGAAAGGCAAGTTCACACACATGAACATCAATTCAGGAAACAAGCCGCACGTTCTCGTTCTCGGCGGCGGAAGCGTTGGTATGAACGTCGCAGCTGAGCTGCGCAAGAAGGCCGGCAACAACGTTGCCATCACGGTCGTCGACACTCGTCCCTACCTCACCTATCAGCCATTCCTCCCGGAAGTTGGCGCCGGTGCGATTGACCCGCGCAACGTGCTCGCGCCGTTGCGCAAGGTCCTGCAGGGCACCAAGGTCGTCACCGGATCGGTCGAGACCATCTCGCACGCGGATCGCGTCGTGACGGTCGCTCTCGAGGGCGATGAAACGATCGAGATCAGCTACGACTACCTCGTCGTGGGGCTCGGTTCCGTTCCGCGCACGCTCCCGATCCCGGGCCTTGCTGAAAACGCTATTGGGTTCAAGTGGGTCGAGGAAGCCGTGGCCGTGCGCGACCGCATCCTCAGCAACCTCGCCGAGGCAGCTTCGACCAAGGATCCCGAAACCCGCAAGCGCCTGCTGACCTTCACCTTCGTCGGCGGTGGCTTCGCTGGCTCGGAAGCCATTGCCGAAGCTGAAGACATGGTCTCCGCAGCTCTGCGTTACTACCCCGATCTTCACCCCTCGGATGTCCGCTTCGTCATGATCGAAGCTATGGGTCGAATTCTTCCCGAGGTTGGCGAAGAACTCGGTAAGTATGCTCTCAAGCAGTTCCGTGAGCGCGGCATCGAGGTCAAGCTCGAGACCTTCCTCAATTCGTGCGAGGACGGCATTGTCAAGACCTCCGACGGTGACGAATTCGCCTCGGACCTCATCGTGTGGTGTGCCGGCATCAAGCCGAACCCCGTCCTCGAGAACTCGGATCTGCCGCTCAACCAGACCGGCCGCCTTGACTGCCTCGCCGACCTCCGCGTCAAGGGCGAGGACGGCCCCCTCGAGGGTGTTTTTGCAGCCGGCGACTGCACGACCGTTCCGGATCTCGCCTCGGGCGAGGGCAAGGTTTGCCCGCCGAATGCTCAGCACGCCGTGCGCCAGGCGAAGTGCCTCGCTGACAACGTTGCGCGCGCGATCGACTCGCGCCCGCTCGTGGACTACTACCACAAGAACCTCGGCACGATGGCAACCCTCGGCATGTTCAAGGGCGTCGGAACGCTGTTCATCGGCGACAAGAAGGTCGAGCTTAAGGGCATTCCCGCATGGCTCGGCGCTCGCGCCTACCACGTCTATGCCATGCCTACGCTCGGCCGTAAGGCCGGTGTCGTCGCGGGTTGGGTGAGCTCGTTGCTCGGCAACCGCGAAATTCTCGGTATCGCCCAGGCGACAGAACCCCGCAAGGCCTTTGAGCTTGCGGCGGCGTCGACGCCGAAGAAGAAGTAAGCCCCGTTTGGGGAAATGGCGCGGAGCTTTCGCGCCAAAACGCAAGGCCCGGCACCTCGAGGTGCCGGGCCTTGCTGGTCTCTTCTCGAAGTACGTATGCTTGCAGGAGCACATGAGCGAGCCCACCATGGGCGTAAGCGGAGACCGGCCAGCGTCGGCCCTCCCGCGCCCCCAGAACGAAGCCGGAGATGCCATGGAAATCTACATTCGCCCCACCGCCGACGACGCGAGCGTGGTCGTTGCCGATCACATCGAGGCTGCTATTCGCGAAGCAGATGGTGGCCCCGTCACTCTCGGCCTCGCGACGGGGTCCTCGCCGATCGCGGCTTATGACGAACTCGCGCGGCGTCACCGTGACGAGGGCCTGAGCTTTGCGAATGTCACTGTCTTCATGCTCGACGAGTACGTGGGGCTTTCGCCCGAGCACCCCCAAAGCTACGCGCGTTTTATTCGCGAGCACCTTGTTGAAAAGGTGGATCTCGACACTGCGAAGGTGTTTTGCCCTCGCGGTGACACGGGGGATCCGGTTGCCGAAGCAGCCCGGTATGACGCCGCGATCAAGGATGCAGGCGGCGTTGATCTCCAGCTCCTCGGGGTCGGGGCGACCGGTCACATCGGCTTTAACGAACCGGGCACGTCGCTCGCTTCGCGCACGCACCTGGTGACGCTCACCCCCAAGACGATCGCTGACAACTCGCGTTTCTTCGATTCGAAAGATGACGTTCCCATCCACGCCATCAGCCAGGGAGTCGGCACAATCCGCGAGGCCAGGAAACTTCTCCTCATCGCAACGGGGGAGAACAAGGCTGAAGCCGTTCGCCAGACAATCGAGGGAGGGGTGAGTGCCCGCTGGACATCGACCGCGCTCCAGCTTCACGAGGACGCCACCATCGTTGTGGATAGCTCCGCGGCCTCGAAGCTCGACTACCTCGACTACTACCGCTTTATCGACGCTAATCGCCCCGAAAAGAAGTAAAACTCGAGTTCTTCGTCTCGCTGGCCCGGCCCAAAGCGTTGCTTTGGCCGGGCCTTTTCCTACAATGGGAGCCATGTCCCAAACCCACAGTGCTCCCTCAAAGGGTGCGGCTTTCTCGCGCCTCGATTCGTTTTTCTCGATCTCTAAACGCGGTTCGACGGTCGGCCGTGAAGTGCGTGGCGGCATGGTCACGTTCTTTGCGATGTGTTACATCGTTGTACTGAACCCGCTCATTATCGGCACCGTGCCGGATTCGACCGGCATGTACCTCGGCGGTGGAACCGAGCCGAATATGCCCGCTGTTGCCGCGGGAACGGCGCTGATTGCTGCCGTGTGTTCGATCTTCATGGGAGCGTGGGCGAATTTCCCGCTCGCGATGGCGGCGGGTCTCGGGCTCAACGCGTACCTCGCCTACGGCGTCGTATCACTGCCCGGCATGACCTGGGCCGGTGCGATGGGGCTCGTGCTCGTGGAAGGCATCATTATTCTTTTGCTCGTTCTCACGGGCTTTCGCAAGGCGGTATTCCTCGCGGTCCCGCAGTTCCTCAAGACCGCCATCGCTGTGGGCATGGGCCTGTTCATCGCGTTTATTGGGCTCATCAACGCCCGCTTCGTGACCACCGGTGGTGGCACCCCCGTGCAGCTCGGTAACTCAGGCTCGCTCATTGGCTGGCCTACAGCCGTGTTCGTCTTCGGGCTCATCCTCATGATCGTGCTGTGGGTGAGGAAGGTCCCCGGCGCGATTCTCATCGCGATTATCGCTGCGACAGTGCTCGCCATTGTCATCGAGAACACCGTCGGAATCGGTCAGTTCGCCCCCGCCACTGACGCCGATGCAGGTAACCCTTACGGCTGGTCCATGAACGTGCCCGCCCTGAGCGGAAGCGCGTTCGCACTGCCCGATTTCAGCACCCTGTTCCAGGTCGATCCGGTCGGTGGACTGCGCGCCATCGGTGTCGTCGGCGCCATCATCGTCGTGTTCTCCCTCCTCCTCGCAGACTTTTTCGACACGATGGGCACCATGGTTGCGGTTGGCACCGAGGCAGGGCTCGTTGACGACAACAGCGATGTCGAGAACAGCCAGCGGATCCTCATCGCCGACTCTGTCGGGGCGATCATGGGTGGCGTCGGTGGTGTCTCCTCCAACACGAGCTTCGTTGAAAGCGCGACCGGCGTCGGTGAAGGCGCCCGGACGGGCCTCGCGACCGTCGTCACTGGCCTGTGTTTCGTCGTCGCGATGTTCCTATCGCCGATCGTCGCTCTCGTGCCGTACGAGGCTGCGACCCCGGCCCTCGTCCTCGTCGGATTCCTCATGATGAGCCAGGTCGTGGACATCGATTTCAGTGACCTCACGAAGGCTATTCCCGCCTTCCTCACGATCATCCTCATGCCGTTCGCGTACTCGATCACCGTGGGCATGGGGGCGGGCTTCATCCTGTACGTGGTCATCCAAATTGTCGTGGGCAACGCGAAAAAGGTGCATTGGCTCATGTATGTCGTGAGCGCACTGTTCGTGATGTACTTCCTCCGTGATGCACTCACGGGGCTCATCGGGCTCTGACGCGCCCGTACCCCGCGTTGCGCGCACCGCGACCTCGATCAGGCACAATAGACCCCATGACGCGAGCTGATCTCACCAAGAACCCCGCCGACGTCTCGACTATGTTTGACGGCGTCGCTGGGCGCTACGACCTCCTCAACACCGTCCTTGCCTTCGGTCAGGATCGAGGGTGGCGATCGGCGATGGTGGAAGCGCTCGATCTGCCGAAGGGGAGCGGAGCTCGCGTACTTGATGTGGCGGCCGGGACCGGTACCTCGAGCGCGGCGATCGCGCGTGCGGGTCACCGGGTTCTTGCGTCTGATTTTTCGGCTGGCATGATGGCGGAGGGGCGCAAGAGGCAACCACACATCCCCTTCGTGGGGGCCGACGCTACCAACCTCCCGTTCACGTCAGATTCATTTGATGCAGCCGTCATTAGTTTCGGTCTGCGCAATGTCGTTGAACCGCGAAAAGCTCTCTCCGAAATGGCGCGCGTGGTGAAGCCGGGCGGGACCGTCGTCGTGTGCGAGTTTTCGACCCCGAACAATCGCGCGTTCCGCCACGTCTACTCGCGCTACATCATGGGAATGCTGCCGCACGTGGCATCGCAGGTATCGGCGAATGGTGCTGCTTACAGCTACCTCGCCGAGTCAATTCTTGCCTGGCCCGATCAGGAGGGCCTACGCGAGTGGTTCCTTGAGCTCGGGCTCGAACGAGCGCAGTATCGCAACCTCAGCGGCGGCATCGTCGCGCTCCACAGGGGCTACGTCCCGCACGCCTAGGTCGGCCCGCGAGGTCGCAGTGACTTCGCGTCTTTGAATTGTCTCTGTCTGCAGTACGCAGCCAGGACCCCTTACCGACGTCTCGCGCAAATACCTCGGATCTTTCCGTGCCGGAGCGAGAGGAGCTGGCCAGTTTTTGGGGTGTTTTATGGTGTGGGCCACGAGTTGGGGTGTGTGGTTTGCGCAGGGGTGGTGTGGGGCGTAGTGTTTTTCCTCGTTGCCCCGGAGGAATGTGGCGGGTGCTTGCTGGTTGTTGCTGGTGGGTGCGTGTGGTGTTTCTTGGTTGTTGGGCTGGGCTTTCGCTCTTGTTCGTGTTGCGGATCACGCGGCGTGGATTTGACGGGGTGGGTCTGGTTCGGTAAGTTGTAGGGGTTGCTCCAAAACGAAGTGCTCGTGTGAGTGTGGGTGTTTGGGTGCGTGTGTTGTTTGATATCTCAATAGTGTGTCTGTTTATTGATGCCAATTTTTTTTGGCAGGAACATTGAATTTCTTGTTCAATTTCTGGATGGTCAGC